>NZ_CABSIF010000018.1 GCF_902477725.1 uncultured Desulfovibrio sp.
CCCGCCGTGCGGGCGCAGAGCATGCACCGCATCTGGGGCGGCGATATCATGTATGAAAAGCGTTTTGTGGCTCCGGTGCTGCGCTTTCTTGGCCATGCCCTTGCCCCGGATGGCGCGGCATGGGTGGCGGAGCCGGGCCGCACAGTGTACGATGCTTTTCTGCACGCGCTGCAAAACGGCGGCTGGCAAGGCAGACGGGTGTATCACGAAACAGTGGATCCCCTTTACGCCCAGCCCGTGCCCGTTACCGTACACGTTTGGGAAATCAGCCGCCGGGCCTGAGTTCGGGGCGTTCTTCAACCACAGCAATCAGCCCTCACGGGCCATACGGGAAATACCATGGGAAACCTGGCACGCTTCGGCGTTTCTTTGGATGAAGATCTGCTGGAACCTTTTGACCAGCTGTGCAAACGCAAAAGCTATCCCAACCGTTCAGAAGCCATACGCGATCTTATCCGCAAGGCGCTGGTGGAAGAACGCTGGAGCAACGACGCTTCCGGCGCGGGTACGCTCACCCTGGTGTATGACCACCACAAAAACGATCTGGCCCGTCGGCTCATGACTATCCAGCACGATGACCACGATCTTATTGTCACCACACTTCATGTGCATCTGGATCATTACAACTGCCTTGAGGTGCTGGTGCTCAAGGGCGAACCCAAGCGTTTGCGCGCCCTGGCCGACAAACTGATCTCCTGCCGCGGCGTCAAGCACGGCACTTTTACCGCTACTACTACAGGACAGGATCTGGCATAATGGAAGACGTACAGAGCCACGCCCCGCAGGTTGCCCTGAATATTGACCGCGTGGGTGTTCGCGAGCTGAAGCTGCCCCTGCTGGTGCGCGACCGCTGCCAGGGGACGCAACAGACCGTGGCTACCGTAGACCTTGGGGTGGACTTGCCTTCATCCTTCAAAGGTACCCACATGAGCCGCTTTGTTGAGGCTCTGGAACAATGGAACGACGAGATCAGCTATCAGTCCGTGCGGCGGCTGCTGGTCAATATCAAGGAACGGCTTGGCGCGCGGCGGGCCTATGCCCGGTTCTGCTTTCCCTATTTTATTGTCAAAAAGGCCCCTGCCTCGGGCAGCCCGGCCACGGTAGCTTATGAATGCCGCCTCACCGGCGAGCTGGACGACAAGGGCCAGTCGTTCGTTCTTGAAACCGATGTTCCGGTCATGACTGTCTGCCCCTGCTCCAAGGCCATTAGCCGCGAGGGCGCACACAGCCAGCGGGCCATGGTGCGTATGCGTTTGCGCATGCGGGCTTTTTCATGGCTTGAGGATTTCATCGATATTGCCGAACAATCCGGCTCTTCCGCCGTCTACACCCTGCTCAAGCGCGAGGATGAAAAATTCGTCACAGAGAGCGCCTTTGCCCGCCCCACCTTTGTGGAAGACGTGGTGCGCAATGTGGCGCAAAAGCTCACGGCCCACGGGCAGGTGGAGTGGTTCAGCGTTGAGGTGGAGAGCATGGAATCCATCCACAACCACAATGCCTTCGCCCGCATTGAACGCGATCTCTCTGTTCGCTGACATGCCGCGCTGGCGGCGACTACGCAGAAGCCTGGCAGCCGTATTTTCTGAGTATGTGATAATACTCTGAAAACCTGCCCCGACCCTTGCTTGCAAAAAACCGCAATCACCCGCCAAACGGGCCAAAAAAAAGTTTTTGTATTCGGGTAATACTTGTGCTAGTTAAGCCGTAAGGTGTGAATGATGAGTAGCAGTAGCCTACAGATCGGCGCATCAGCCTTGAATGCCTTTTCGTGGGGCACGGCTGTTACAGCGCATAATGTAGCCAACGTCAGCACGGCTGGTTTTGAGCCGCGCCGTGCCGTCTACTCCAGCAATGCCAACGATCAGGGCGTCAGCTTTGAAGCCGCGCTGAAAGACGCGGGAGCAAAAGTCGGCCCCAGCTCGGACTGGAATGCCGCCAACGCCGTTCTTGATGTCACTTCCGGTATTCCCCTGGAAGCATCCGCCCCCAGCGGTACGGATCTTGCGCGGGAATTCACTCAGATGATCTCCACCCAGCACGCCTATGAGGCAAACGCGCAGGTAGTGCGCACCAGTGATACCATGCTGGGTACGCTTTTAGACATCAAGGCTTGACCAACTACAGACAAACGGAGTTATTCCCGTTTTTTTTTGCGTGACCCGCCGTTGCCTTGTGCTGCGGCGCAACCCACACGGAGTGCCGATGGGTAGATGCCTGAAACTGTGTGCGCTGACTCTGGCTTGCGCCATGAGCTTTGGCTGCGCAGTAAAAAACAACCAGCGTGATGACTACAGCACACAAGCGGAACAGCGTTTTCGCCGTTCTTATGAAGCTGCTTTTGACAACAATGAGCAGCAGGGCAGCCAGCAGCTTTTGCGCAAGGCACGGTCTGCCATTGGCACCCCATATGTTCCCGGCGGCATGTCACCGGGTGGATTTGACTGCTCGGGATTTGTCTGCTGGGCATACAAAAGCGTTGGCGTGAGCCTGCCGCGCACCGCCCGTGAACAGTCCGTTGTGGGTAAGCGCATCAATAATGTGGAAGATATGCAGGTTGGCGATATTGTCGCCTTCCGCCACCCCCGCCGGGGCTATCACACCGGCATCTATGTGGGTGACGGCAAGTTCATCCACAGCCCCCACCGCCGCACCACCGTGCGCGTCAATTCTCTGGACGACCCCTATTTCAAAGGCACATTCCTCGGCGCCCGGCGCGTCAAAATGGACGGCACCGAAAATCTCGTGGCCGAAGCCCAGACCCGCCTGAACGACTACGTGGAAGAAAAGGCCGTGCGCGATATCTATCGCAGCCACAAGCCCTCCTCCCGCTCCAGCGTTGCCAGCAACGACGACCATAGAACGAGCGGCAAGGATCGCGGCAAGGAAAAAGACAAAGAGCGCTCCAGGGATAAAAATCCTTCCAAATCGCGCGAGCAGTTTGTGGAAGTGGCCAGTCTGGACAAAAAGCACTCCACCCGCAAAATAGAGGTGGAGAAGGCTGATAAGTCGTCCTCCAGGTCTTCAAACAAGGCATCCGTCAAGGAAGACAAGTCGGACAAAAAGAGCAGCGCCTCCTCGTCCAAATCCGGCTCTTCCAGGGCTGAAGCTGAAAAGTCCGAGCGCAAGAGCGAAGCCCGCAAATCTGACGCTCCCAAGGCTGAAACGCGCAAGACCGAAAACCGCAAGCCGGAAGCCGCCAAGAGCGACAGCAAGTCTGGCTCTTCCAAGGCCAGCGCCTCCAAGGGCGAATCGACCAAGCACGAGTCTGCCAAGTCTGAATCCGGCAAGAAGGACAAGGGCGACGGCAAGGTGGCTTCTTCCAAGTCTGACGATGCCAAAAGCAAAAAAACTCCCGCCAAAAACCGGGATTAGAGTTCATAGGACATAATTGATGCTTCCTAATATTTCTCCTGCAGAAGCCCTCAAAATGATGCAGGACCACAAGGCTCGCCTTGTGGACGTGCGTGAAGCGGACGAACTCGCCGCCTTGCGAGTTCCCGGTGCCGAAGCGGCCCCCCTTTCTGTCATTTCATGGATGGATCTGCGCCCCGCCACCGCTGAACTCCCCATCATATTTACCTGCAATTCCGGCAACCGCACCACCAAGAACAGCGACCTGCTGCAAAAGCTTGCGGCTGGCCCCGCATGGCAGATGGAAGGCGGCGTCAGCGCCTGGGCCAAACAGGGGCTGCCGGTAGAAACGTCCAAACAGACACTGCCCATTTTTCGCCAGATTCAGATTGGCGCTGGCGGGCTGGTGCTGGCTGGTGTGCTCGGCTCTCTGGCGTGCCCCTCGATGCTGTGGCTTTCGGCCTTTGTGGGCGCGGGGCTTGTGTTTGCAGGCGTGACAGGCTTTTGCGGTCTGGGCATACTGCTTTCGGCCATGCCCTGGAACAAAAAATAGTTTTATGCACGCCGCGTCTGTTATTCGCGGCAGGCTGGCTCCCAGCCCTACCGGCTATATCCACCTTGGCAACGCCTGGGCCTTTTTGCTTGCATGGCTTGCCGCCCGGGCCAGCTCTGGCGAGGTGGTGCTGCGCATTGAAGATATTGATCCGCAGCGCTCACGCCCCGAATACACCGCAGCCCTCATTGAAGACCTGACCTGGCTTGGCCTGGATTGGGATTATGGCCCGGACAAGCCGGAACCTGCTGGCGGGTGCATGGGGCCGTTTGAGCAAAGCCACCGGGCACAGCACTATGCAGCGGCCATTGCGCAGCTTGGAAGTGCTGGCCTGACCTATCCCTGTTTTTGCACGCGCAAGGAATTGCGCAACATGGCAGGTGCGCCGCATGTTGATGATGCTGGAGCGCCCTACCCTGGCACATGCCGCAGCCTGAATCAGGCGCAGCGGCAAGCCTTGCTGGAGTCAGGCCGCCGCCCCTGCCTGCGTTTGCGCTGCCCGGACGGGCCTGTGAATTTCACCGATATTGTATTTGGGCCGCAATCATTCACGCTGGCAGACTGCGGAGGCGACTTTGCCCTGCGCCGCTCTGACGGCGTTGTGGCCTATCAGCTTGCCGTGGCCGTGGACGATGCGCTCATGGGCATAAATCAGGTGGTGCGCGGGCGCGACATCCTCATTTCAACGCCGAGGCAGATTGCTCTTCTCAAGCTCCTGGGCTATGGTGCTCCCGCTTATGCGCATGTGCCGCTGCTTCTGGATGACGAGGGTGAGCGCCTTGCCAAAAGGCACCAGAGCCTCGCGCTGCGTAACCTGCGGCAAATGGGCGTAGGCCCGCGCAGAATAACCGGATTGCTCGGCGCACTTGCCGGATGCAATCCCGGCGGCAATGCCGCCAGCCCTGCGGAACTGATACCGTATTTTTCGCTTTCGCGCCTTGATGGCGATGATATCCGCCTTGGGCGCGAGCTGCTACGCGCTCTTGTGGCCTGACGGCCATTTGAATACAAACACCGCTCATGTAATGACAGAGGATGTTTATGACCATGCAGAACCTGGATCAGACCTTTTTGGACAAGATTTTTCCCGCTGGCCGTGCAGATGAATTTTTTGACGCGCTCTTTGGCGGCGCAGAAGAAGGCGCTTACGACATCGGCCTTGTTTGCCGCAGTGTTGAGCCGCAAAAGGCCAAGCTGGCCTTTGAACTGCGCCAGCGTCCCGGCAAGTGCCTTGCCTGTAACCTGACCTATGGGCTGCCCCAGGTTTTTCAGCGGCACCCCATCCTGAATGTGGCTGGCGTTGCGCGCGATGTTGCCTCCCACCTTGGCTGGCCTGCGGAATCCACCAAGTGGAAGCTGGGCCACACGGAAGAAGTGAACCGCGAGCTGCACGTTATCCCCCTCGTGGTGGAATGCGCGTAAGCCGATCAGGCCTATCCGCTTGACAACGGCCCTGTTTTTTGGCACTTCATGTCGGTTGCCAGCTTAGCTCAGTTGGTAGAGCAGCTGATTCGTAATCAGCAGGTCAAGAGTTCAAGTCTCTTAGCTGGCTCCACAGAATTTAGCCCTCACGGTGAAAACCGCGAGGGCTTTTTTGTTGGGGTAACACCACGATGTTAAAAGCGGCCCTACATCAAATACGAGGACGCATCCTCTTGCTGGGGGCTTTTCCTGAGCACGACCGGTTCAAAACTGCCCTGCCCAAGCTCTATAATACGGGTTGAGGGGCCAGGATGACTAAGATAACCTCTCTGACATGCTGGCGTTCATCGCAGTGTAACGCGCCCCTTACATTTGCTCCAAGTGCCGTTTAGTTTTGAACAAAATCGTGGACGCACCCAAGTGCCAAATATGACACAAGGGTGCGTTTGATTTATGTCGTAAGGCCGGGATTAATTCCAGTTACTTTTTGAACTCCGGAACTGGATAGCCTTCTGCGATTAGGATGCAGGCGGCGATGGCAAATGATTGTTGCGGCGTGATGCCATTGCCAAGAGCCTTAAGGCGTGGAATCCATGACTTAGCTGTCTCGGTATCTATCCGGCCAAGCTGGTGCGGTCGGCGAGGCTCGGCCCATAAGGCATCGTCCAGCCTGCTGGCACCCCCATCATCCACTCGATGAACGATGGGTCGGCCATACCCCGCAAGCGCGGAGGCCTTGTCCGCCCGGTCAAACCTAATACCCAGCCAACCAAAAAGGCCCGCATATTGCTCGTGGTCTGCCACGATTCGTTCGAGCGGAGCAAGGAGCCTATCGTCTGCGTCAGACCTATAACCGTGGGGGTAGGCAACAATGAATACCCTTTCCCGATGGTGCGGGGCACCAAGGGCCGCTGCGGGGAGCACTTCCCATTCCGCATCATACCCGATCGAGGCCATATCTTTGAGGACGCCCTCAATGCCGAGGGAGAGCAGGCCAGACACGTTTTCTGCGATGATGTAGCGAGGCCGCACTTCTGCGATGATCCTTTTGTATTCATTCCAAAGTCCACTCCGTGATGTTGAGGTTATGCCTACACGTTTTCCCCCTACCGACACATCCTGACAGGGGAACCCGCCGCAGAGTATGTCTACCTGAGGCAATGCCTGTCCTGACAAATTGCGAATATCGGCAAAAATGGGGATGTCTGGCCAGTGTCTGCGCAGGACAGATTGGCAGAAAGCATCTACCTCGCAAAAATACTGATGCTGAAATCCAGCCCAATGAAGGCCCAGATCACATAACCCAGCCCCACTAAACAAACTCCCTACTGTGAGCATCCTGTCTCCGAATGGCCATCATGTGGCTCGGAGCTGGGGCGCGTGGCCCGCAGTACAAAAAACGTCCCGCAGCGCGGGCACTTAAACTCCATCTCCAACGCTTGCCCTCTGGCCAGAAGCCTTCGGCAATGTGGGCAGCGAATGTCATCAAGAATCTGTTGCATTATATATTGAGGGTTGCGCCCTAAGCCGTAAACACCTACCCTGTGCCGTCTCGCAGAGACACAGACAGGCGGAAACTCTGCATGAGGCCGGAATCCTCATGTGGGGCCGTGGTGCGGCACACCCGGCGCCGCGCCGGTGGGGGCGTTAACGCGCCCCCGCCACTGTCAATCGTTACCTCCCTAAAATCGCCTGGGCACAGCGAAGATCCAAGTAATCAGCCCATGCTTGCAGCATCTTGCGCCGTTCCGTCAGCAGGTCGGAACGTTGATATGCCGCCCGCACCTGGTTTTTATCGACGTGTGCCAATTGCCGCTCAATAACTTCACTTGCCCAGCCCTGCTCTGATAATGTCGTTGCGGCCATTGCTCGGAATCCGTGGGCTGTCATGATGTCCGAGCCGTATCCCATACGTCGTAATGCTAGGTTAAGAACATGACCTGTCTCGTTTCGTGTCTTGTCCCAGCGCGACGGAAACAGCCAAGGTGTTTTACCAGTTATCGGTTGCAATTCCCGCAAAACGTCTAGCGCTTGACGCGATAGTGGCACATTGTGCGGCCGTTTCATTTTCATCTTGTTCGCAGGGATACGCCATGTTGCCGTATCCCACTCGATTTCAGTCCACGCGGCGGCAGCCAGTTCACCCGGTCGGACGAATAGCAACGCAGCCAGCTTAAGGGAACATCGGCGCTGGCAGTTGCGGTAACGCTCTATGCTGGCCATAAGCTGACCTATCTGGCGAGGTTCGGTGATAGCCGCGCGGGGTTTGCATTTGTGAGGGGTCAGCGCCCAACCAAGGTCGCGGGCCGGGTCACGACTGACAATCCCGCAAGCGATGCCGTATCGCATGATTTGAGAGATATGACTTTTAACCTTGCGAGCGACCACCAAAGTGCCGCGCTGCTCGATACGTCTCAGTATCGTCAGGATATTAGGCGCGGTGATCTTGCCCAACGGCTTATCCCCAAGCCGAGGCATAACCTCACGTTCTAGCCGCCGCCATGACTCCTCCGCATAATCAACTGCCCCCTGAAGCATGTACCTCTCCCACCAATCGCGTGCCACGGTCCGAAATAAAACCACTTGTGCCATCGTTCCTCCTAGAATTTAGGAGGCTTATCGGCAGATATACCAATCTCCCGGCGTGGGAGGGACGCATATTGATATGATCCGCAACATCCCGGGGTCTATGTCCGTCACAGTTTCGGCGGGCGTCTGGCCAAATAATGTTGCCGGGGCATTCTATCTCGCAAAGCCAGGCGGCCTGGGTGCCGTTGGGTCTGCGTCAACCTCAAATACTGCGTTCTACTTTGACCCGTCGCGCGTTGTCCCTGTGGGCGCAGCAAACAAGCCGAGGGGATGGGGCGCACTTGCTTGCGCCTACCTTGGCACTCCGGCGCTATAATGCAGGCTGCCCCAAATAGCAGCAGGCCAACGCGCCCCAGGCGCGGGGCTTGTTTGCTGCGCCCACGGGAACTTTGCGCGATGGGTCTATGCTTAAATCACCACCATCATACGAGGCTGATCCGTCGCGCGGGAACGGTCGCGCGGATCGGATGTTGCTCATATACAGCGCACCTGTTGCTGTTGTGATGCCTGTTGCCGCGTATATACGGTCTGACAACGCGAGAGAGCTTGCAAAATTGCGGATCATATCAATATGCGTCCCTCCCACGCCGGGAGGTGGCCCGGCAACACATTGTCGGGCCTGAAATCCTCAAATCTCTATGCAATTGTCAAAAAATCCGGTTAGACAGTAACGATGTCAAAAAAACCTGTCAGCGGCTGGCCGAGCCGCTCCGTCATGTCCGGGCAAATGGCCTCAATCTGCTTAACGATCTTTCGGGCGGCGGACCGATCTATATAGTTGTTGCACCCATCAATTTTGATCCAGGGCCGGTTGCGATAACAGCGCGTGGCCAGCACTAAGCCGCCTGTATCCGCAGTCAGTCCACGGCACGGGCCGGGCAGATATGTGCGCGGATGCAGCAACGCCGACAGACCGTGATCGTTGACAGCCTGACCGATGTGGTTGCCCAGGTCTTTGATGGCCGTGAGAATATCAAGGCCCCAGGGCCAGATCTCGCCCTGCGTAAAAAGGCTGTCTTCCGCCATAATCCGTGCGCCACGGTGTGCCCAACCACCAAAAGCCCGCACGTTATAAGTTTGACCAAAATCATGTACCCAGCAGCGGCGCATGATGACCGTTGTACCGTCCTGGGCTTCAGGGCAGCGGCGACCTGCGCCGATGATGACGCAATCCTCCAGCAGCCATTGCGCATAGCTCACATCATTGCCAGGGTGGTCTCCGTTACCGGCCAAAACGGCTTTGATGCCGCCCAGGATGACCACGCCGGATAGCCGGACAACGGCCCCGTCAACACCGCTCAAAACCTCGTCCTGATCGGCCTTGGGGTAACGCCGGAAATCGTACACACGCTGACGCACATCTGTGAGCTGTTGGCTGCTGCCGTACACGGTCAAGCCATCGTCCTTGGGCTTTATTGGCCCGGTGCAGACGCCGCCGGTGATTTGGTTAATAATGCTCATGGCGTCATACTGCGTAACTAACGGCAATGGCCTGCACGGTTTCAGCCGTCTCGGCGGCGTCTACAGCGGCTAGCAGGGCATCACGCTGGGCAGCCAGTGCGTTACGCACATACTCAAGACCCTCGGGGTCGGACACCGCCAACAGACCGGCTTCCACTGCCACATTTGATGGCGTGGGGTCAGACATGGCGATGGCCCCGGCCAAAGCCGTTTCATGCGCTGCGACAATGCTTGCGGCCTTGGCTGCTTGCGCATCAGACAATGACGGCGGTGGTGGCGTATCGCTCCAACCTTTCGGCAGAGGCCCATATTCTTTAATTTCGTACGGCTGGCCGTTGACATATCCGCTCTTGCCTTTGTGATCTTCAACCTGCTCCCATTTTTTCCCCGTCCAGCGCGGGATTTTCCCCTCAACGATTGTGGGGGCCGTACGCGTGGAGTTGTTAGGAAGCAGGCCGTAATCCTCAGTCTCTCCTGCGAAATAGCCGTCTGCCGTATATTGGTAACATTTAGCCATTCTTAAAAACTCCTTTATATCAGGGGATCACCAGTACATTCGCACCAAAGTCGGCGCGCGCGTGTCCAAGCGCCCAACAGTTGTCGCACACTGGATTTCTCTGCTACTGCCTTCTCGAATTCGTCAGCCCGCTGGCGGAGAGCTTCAGCTCGAGGGTGCCCTTCGTTCGCCAAAGCGCGCATCTTGTCAAAAAGAGCAGGCTCATTATGTTTCATTATTTTTCCTTTTTGACCTGCTCTCGGCGTGGGAGGTGTGCACGGGGACCAAGCACGGCGAGTCGTGGGGCGTGCCAAAGCAATTTGGGGATCAAATCTAGAGCCAATCTCCGGGGCATTCCGACGAGAGGCATCAACAGCATTCTCAGCGGGCGGCTCCGGGGTCGGATATTCCGACTTGATCCTTGATACGGCGCTCGTGGGGCCAACGGGTGCCGCCCATGCCCCTCGGCGTTGGGGAGCATTAGCATGCGCGTATTTGGGTCAGCCCGCATAGCTATGCCGCTGGCGTGCCGAGATAGGCACAAGCCAACGCACCCCACGCGCGGGGCTGGTTTTTTGCGGCGGTGGCGTAGACGTTGGCAACATCAAACCAAAGCTTGAAAAAGTCCGGGTTGTCCTGATACCTGACTTGCCACCCAATAAGACCGTTATTTTTAAAAATGCCCGACGGGGAGCCGCCATCGCCCCTGAATGCTCCAGCCGCCGATCCTCTCAAGCTGGCGGGCAATGCGTCCCCGTGCACACCTCCCACGCCGAGAGCGTCATATCCTGAGGCCTCGGCGTACATCCCGCGCAGGTCAGGCATGCGGAGGGTTCCATTTCCCAGATCCTGGACATAAAAAGGCGCGCCGCCGATTCCGTTCCAGCCAACGGTTGTTCCATCTGCCAGTGTAGCCCAGATAGCCTTGGTCATCGACTGCCATTCGGCTTCTGTCTTCAGGAGCAACTGACCCTGAGTTGTTTTTAAGTATTCCCAAATAGGATACTCAGTGATGTTTTTGCCCTGATAAGCTCCGCTAATCAGGCCACCCTGAGCGACGGCAAAGCCAGGCTTCAGAGTGGGGTGGCGAAAATAGTAAAATTCTCCCAAGTCATACTTGTCAGCCTGTACAACATAGATCTTTCCGGTGGTGTCGATCTTGATAGTCACGCCGTCAGGGTGACACAAGCCGTTGAGATCCTCTGTGGCAATGCCGGGCAGCCGGGATTCCAGCAATCCCATAATAACAGACACAAGCGCCGCCTCAACTTTATCCAGGTCGCCATCGTCTTTAACGCCAGCCGCATAGCGACGGGCCAAAAATTGCGCCAAGCCAGCGGACATGTGTGAGACCTGCCGCGCCTGTTTGTTGGCCAGCTCTTGCCGTGCAATGCCGGGCTGATGGCCGATGGTGCGCTGCACGTCAGCGGCGTAGTCCGCCTGCTCGAGCAGATCGCGGCCATCAACGCCTTGAGCGCAAAACGGCAAAATATCGTTGATAACATCGCCAGCTTCAACGGTTACGCCAGTGTCTTTAGTAGTGGGCATAATGTCCTCCGTGTCCCCGGTGTAACCGGGGAAAGCTCATATCAGCCACCCCGATATAGTTCGGGGCTAATTAGTTGGCCGAAGCACGGTGGGCCAACGGCCTGCACCCCATCCGCCCAGGCCGTCTGCCTGGCATCCCCAGGCCATCAGCGGGCCGCCATCCTGCGTAACGGCATACCAGCTCACGCACACACCCTCAGGCTTGAGAGGTATGTAATTGCCCATGAGCAAAGCCTGGGTAACGGCATCTGGTCGCATGCCCGCTATGCCCACAACCATGCTCATGTCCTGGTTGTCCTGAATCATGATGATGCTGCCGGTATCTGCAAACGCGGATTCCCACACATCGTAGGCTCCGGGTATGGAGCCATCCCAGGCGTTGGCGGCAATGCGGGCTTTAACAAGACGCCGAAACACATCATCGGGCAAACTGGTGAGGCCGGTCTCCGGGTCATATGGGCCTTTCCATACCCCCTCCGACCAGCCAACACCCTCAACGCCCCAGGCGAAGTAGACACCGGATAACGGCACCCGCAGCACGCGGGTAATGCCCACCCACAGGCCCACAGCGTCAAGCTGCACGCCAACGGCTGTGTCCACGTCAAAGGCGGCGGGCAATGATGCCAGTAGCGCCTGGGCGTCAACCAGCGGTTGCGTCAGCACCGCCACCAGAGCTGTAAATCGCGGCTGCTGGTGCTGGCTGGTTATAAGGCTGGGGTAGACGTTATCAGACATTACTCAACCCCCGGCAGGCTGATGTCATCAACCACGCAGGTAGCGGCGGCGTTGAAAGCTATGGCAATATTGCCCGCCTGCCACTCAGCTTCGTCATCCGGCGCATCTCCGGTGCAGTACTCAATGCCTAGCACGTCAAACGTCCTCGCCCCGGAAGCATCCGCCGCATTGATAGGCGTGAGCAGGCGGCTGGCAAGCACATTATCGCCAATGGCCAGGGCGCTGATGTAGGCCGCAAGGTTGGCTTTTATGGCTGTGCCGGTGGTGGACAAATACCCAGACAATGGGGAGAGAGTAACGCGCAGGCGCACGCGCACAGCCGTAGGGCGGTAAAACCGAATGACATTGGGCAGGCCCTTGGCATCACGCGTCATAACTTTCACATTGCCCATGGTGTAGCAGCCCGGCGTTTTTTTGAGCGCTATGGCCTCGGCTATAGCAGAGTTGTCGCCTCCCTCCACAACCATGCAGATGCTGTGCGGAGGCAGGCCATTAGCGTCAGCGGTAGAGGTGTCGTTTTCGTAGCCGCGCCATCGGCTGACGCCCTCAAGGTTTGCCACGGCCCCCAGCGTGCCCTCAAACACTGTGCGGCTGGGCAGTGCCGTGGATACCGCCTGGCGGGTGCGCAGTGTTGCGTCTGTCTCAACTGCCGCACCAGGTGTGGCAGCCAAGGGATTGTTGACGCTCTGCCAGCCACGGCATGGCGTGGCAATTTTATTGACCTCGCCAGCTGCGGCGCGCACATCGCCGATATCCTGGGCAGTGGCTGTAACGCTTATCTCGCCAGACGTGGGGATGGTGACGGTTGCGGGCAGATCCCATTTTTGCCCGGCCGTATCCTCCACAATGCCCCCATTGATGATGGTGCCCGCAGTACCCACGCAAACCACAACTACAGTGCTATAGCTGGCTGGCTGCCTACGTATGCCGTTAATGACAACCATACGCGAGAGGCCAGCGCCCTGAGCAGTATGAGGACTAAACGCATTGTAAACGCTGGCGGCCAGGCTGTACGTGTCCTGCTGGGCCAAGGCAAAAATCGCTACCAGCTGGCCCTCCTGACTGTCCGGCTCCAGATACAGATCGTCGCCAAAAATGGCTTTGACCTTGGCTTGCAGCGTGGTCAGCGTGGTGGCGTAGTCCGGCAGGTGCATGCCGTCGCGGTCGATATATGCGCCGTCAGCCATAGCGTATCCTTATAGTGTGGTGTTTACGGTTGTGCTGCCGTAAACGGTGTTAAGCTCAACAGAGACGGTCAATTTACGTGTCTCAGGATCAAATGTGCTTTCGTAACTCACAAGCTCACTCACGCCCTCAGTCTGCAATATGCGCCTGCGCAACAGCGGATCGTAAGTGTCCTTGGTGTGCTTGCCCCACACGTGGGTAACGTAAGGCGTGCCTTCGCCTAGATCCAAAAACCATTCACCTGCGAGCAGGGCCAAACGGGTTTTGACGGCCTGGGCCACACACTCCGGCGTATCCACATGATAATCTGCCGAACCGTGGCCAAGCTGATAATCATTTTTGACGTCCAGCTTGCGATACTTCATGATTTTGGACCGCTGGTGTTCCCGCCATGCGGGCACTCATGGTAATGCGTATTGAAATCAACATGACCAGATGTTAATTCGTCGACTGTCATCCTACCCGATACCGCCGCCTGCGTTGCACCACCGTCTTTGGCCGCAAAGTTGATGCCTGCTCCCGAAAATTTAATAACTCCGTCACTGCCAATGTGGCAGCCAGCTTGCGGATTTTTTGCCTCAATCGTATAATCTGGCTTCATGGTCAGGGTGGCCTTGCCATCATCTGTCCTCAACTGGACGTTATCTGTGTCCACTGGGGGGTCTAGTTTTGTTGCCTGCGACCTGGGACCAATGATGGCCATGCCATCCGAGAGATCGTGCATGCGCCCGCTGGGCGGTGGCGTGGATTCCCCGCCTTGCCACCAACCGTCTATGCAGCGACTGGCAAACACCACCAGTGCCTCGTCACCGAGCTTAATCGGGTACGTCAGGCTGAATCCCCCCCCGCATGGGAACACCACGGGCACGTCCACTAAAAGAGGCATCTGCACATTACTACTCTTGCCGCGCTCATCCCGCACGCTGCCCTGCACGGCGGGCTGAACGCTCACGGTCATGGCCACGGGGTCAAAGCCCGCCACAATGCCAGGCAAGGCCGTCCACATCTGGGCTTGATGACCTTCCAGCGCCAGGCGCTGGCTTTCTATGGGGTCATTTTGACGTTCGCTTCTATCCATTTTTTACCTCGCCATATCCAGCGGAAGGCGCATGGTGTCGTCAATGCCTATGCACAGCATGTCCGCGTACCAATCGTTGCCGCGAGTATCTCCGCTAAACTCGACTTTTAAAATCCTGTAAACGCCGTCGTCATCCAAGCGCGGTGCGGTCTGCCCAGCGGCCATCTTAAGAGGGCTTTGCATGCGCTTGACGCTCTTGTTGTCCAGCTTGATGCGCCCGCCAATGCGCAGATTGGGCAGCAGCAGCGAGCGCACGGTTATGCCTTCCTGCGTCTGCTCCGGCGTGCCGATCAGGCCCGTCTCGTGGGTCAGCAGCACGGCCTGCCCCGGCAAATAGCCCTTGCGCGGCACCATCTGCACCTTGCCGTCCTGTATGCTCCAGTCCGTGCCGGTGTTTTGCGCCTCATCTCTCATGTATTGTCTGGCCATGCCGTACATGACCACGCCGCGCGGTAGTGCCTGCCCGCCGAGGTCGGGGGTATATCCCGCCTCTGTCCCCTTGGCGGCCATGCTGCCCTGGCACACTCGCACCCGGTCCGCAGGCATGCTGCCCGCCGCCAACGTGGTGGCGACCGTGGCAAAGTTGTAGGCACGGTCACCATCGGCCGCTAATATGGCCAGCACGGTGTCAACGCCGTTCTCCCTCCACGTGCGCACCTGGCGAATGTTGCCCCGGAAGATCAACCCGGAATTGCCCACATACCCGGCGGACAAAAGCACCTGCGTAAATTCGCGTTGTATCTTGCTGGCCGTGGCCTCTGACAGGTTATAAACGTTTATTTCCGCGCTATTTGGCGTTTCCATGTCGCCTTTCTTGGTCTTGAACGTGATGCGCAGTTCGGACAGATCCAGCCCGCTGCCGGAGTTTCCTCCCACAACCAGCGAACAGGCCCGCAACCAGCATCGCCCCTCTTCAGCTTTATTTTTAGCGCTCATGCGTCCTCCGTTTCAAAAATCAGCAGCACGGTGTCGCCCAAGTTATCCAGTGTGGGCGGCATATCGCCGGAGATGTACAATGAGCCGCCAAGCTCAAGGTAGGCATAGGGGGCCAGCAGGTCACAGCCAGCGATCAAAGGGATGCCGCAAATCAAGGGAATGGTGTCGTCAGGCTGATCAAGAATATCCAGCATCCAACCGCCGGAAACATCCGCTGCCGGGCTTTCTGCCCAACGCAGCACCAGGCGCAGGGAGCGCCCGGCCAGACTGATACCAAAGGCTTGAGGTTCGGGGGTAAGGGGTATTTCGTACAGTGCCATGAGGGCACTGTACTGAATGGATACGATGAGCGGCCACCCCGAACAAGTTCGGGGTGGCCGCAGTTGATTACGACTTATTGAACAACGACCGCCATTGTCAGATCATTTTGCCGCGCCGCCTGGGCGGGTATAACCGCCGCTGCCCGCGCTAGCGTTAAGTATGCTGTTGGGCTGCTTTTGCCCTTTATCACTCACACCGCCAGTCTTGGCAGCGTGCTTGTGCCTGCTGCGCGGCGGCACGCTGGCCGCTTGCGTGCGCACGATAATGACCTCCCTGCAATTGGCGGTCACCAGCAGGGCCTTTTCCGTATTTTTGTCCGTGGTACAGGTCACGCCCTCGACAAGCATATTGTCGTACAAGCGCTTGCCCGTAACAATGCTGATCGGCTCGCGCTTGCGCATCAGGTCCAGCAGCTTGTCGTACATCTCCCGCGCCTTGCCGTCTCCGGCCGCGTCCGATACGCCCGCGCGTATGGTAACAGTGGCTGGCATAACATAGGCGTGGTCGTTGATCTTTGCGCCTTGCTCCACAGGGTGCTCGGTGATCGTCAGCTTATCTTCGTGCTGCTCCTCCACGACCACCGCAAATTGCAAGCCGCCCAGGTTGCGCCCGGTAATGACAGTGCCATTAGTGCTCATCGGGTTGCCCCCTGCATGTGCCGCGCCATATCGGCAGCGGCCCTGTCCTGGTTGCCCGCCACCAGTCCCGCAACCTGCTCAGGGCTTTGCGCGCCATTAAGGGTAATTTCCGTTTTTGATTCTACTTTAACCTCGCGGGATGTATGGCTGGCTGCCATAGCTGGTATGGGCTGCGGTTTCAGCGCCGGTCCGTCTGGCGGCGGGGTTACATTGGCGTTTACGGCCAGTCCCATTTTTTCCTTCACAAAGTCGGGCAACCAATCCGTCATGCCGGAAAGTTTTTCCTTTAACCAATCCAAAGCAGGCGCGAAAAAGTTCTTTATTGCAGCAGCGGCTTTTTCTGCCCAGGCTGCGAAGTCTGGAAATTTCTCACGAATGAGGTCCCAGTTTTCCCAGATCATGGCGGCGGCTGTTATGATCAACCCCAAGGGGTTTGCCTTAACCAGACCAAACAAAACACGGAAGGCCATACCCACACCGCCGACAGCGCCCTTGAGGAGCATCATCACAGCCTTTAGCCCCATGGCTATGGCTATGCCTTGAGCAAATCCGGTAATGAGCTTTTCATGCTCGCGAAAAAAATTGGTCACGTTGTCAATGGCGCTGCTGATTGCGGTACGCACACCCTCAATGCTTTTTTCCCACGGCCCCCAATCAAAGTAACTACGCCCGCCCTCCATGTATGTTTGGTAATCGTCAATCAAACCCACGATTGCGGCCAGACCGGCCACAATCATGCCCAACGGCGTGGCCAGAAAACCGGCATTCAAAAATTTCCATGCGGCAGCAAACAGTACAAGACCCTGGATAATCTTTTTTTGTCCGCCATCCAGCTTATCGTACCAGCCGACCAGGGCAGATGCCCATATTACCATGCGGCGCACAAAGGCTCCAATAGCACCAGCAACGCGAAAGACAACGCCAATCACGGTCTCGAAAATAGCCTTGATCTTGCCGAAGTTTTCCATGATTACGCGGCGCAGGTTTTCCACATCGCCACGCAGCTGGCCCAAGAATACACCACCCACAGCTTTGACCAGCAGACCGCTCATGGTGTGCAGCTTGTTCAGCTCGGCCAGAAAGCCCTTGCTGTCTTCCGCAGCCTTGGCGGCATCGCGACCGGCCACGTCGTACATGGCCGCAAATTCGTTTTTGAGGCCGCTAACGTCCCGCGTCAGCATCGGTACCAAGGTGGGGTCAATGCCCATTTGCTTGGCGTACAGTTTGGCGGCCTGGTCGCTCATGCCGCGCATGTTGTTGCCCACGCGCTCCAGGAGCACACTTGTGTCTTTAATGTAGGGGTACTTTTCCTTCAGCCCGCCCAAGGCTGCGGCCACGGCCTCGGAGCTGCTGCCGGTCTGCTCGGCAACATAGCCCAGTTCTTCCAGCTTTTTGATGGGCACACCCAGGCTGTCCGCCTGCTTGGCCAGTGCAACCTCGCCCTGGGCAATACGCATGATGCCCGCAAAGGCTGCACCAGCTGCAAGCGTGATACCAGCCGCAAAGCCTGTAACCTTGGCCAGAGCGCCCTTAAGGCTGGCTTCGTCAGCCTGAAAGCCCACAGAGGCCAAAAATTCGGCGATGGTTACGGCCATCAGGCATCCTTGTTCTTGAGCGCCGCCAGGTAACGGCGTTCGTTTTCGTCCTGCACATTGCAGGCGTCATTCATTAAGGCGATGTCCGCCAAGTCAAGGGTACAATCTTTGAGGCTTTCGTACCGGCACATGCCACGCAGCACGGGCCTCAACAGCCAGTCCTCGCCGCCCGGCAGGCATACCCAGTCAACGTCTACGTCGTCTTCGGTTCCTGTCCCGGCCCTTGCAACGCCGGGAGTGCGCGAAAAAAAGTGGTCAGGTTATCCTTGAGCACGTGGGCCGTCAGGGACAACATGGTGAGCAGATCCATTTCCGGGTACATGAGCTGCCCCTTGCTGCGCACGGGTGCCCAGCCGCCGCCAGCCTGGCGCATATCCACCACGTCCAGAGCGGCATTGCACACATATTCCAGGCTTTCGTCCGGCAGCTCGCCGATGGTCGCGCCCAAAGAGCCAAGGACTTCAGCCAGCTTGGCATCCTTACCGTCGCCCAGCTTGGCATCGTCAAGCGCCAACTGTAGCGTGCCCAGTACGCCCTGCAACTTGCCAAGCACCGGGGCGGCGCGCTTAAGCACGTACATCTGCGCAAAGGCGTTGAGTTTGCCGATTTTGTAAACAGTGCCCTGGATTTCAACTTCATTCATGGCTTACTCCTAAGAGATTTCCGGCGTGCCGCTGCCGTCCTGGATATTGATTTTGCCTGAGTGGAACGTCCATTGCCGCGTTCCACCTTCTTTGGCAAAGGGCTTTTCCGGCTGTTTGGCGAAAGCCACCTCCTGGCAAGTCGCGGTGTCGCCGCGTGCCACATCGCGCACGGTTATGGTGTTACGGCCCCAGTTGGCGCTGCTCTGACGTTGATAATTATACATTTCCTGCAACTGTCTGTTTACGGGGCTGGTGCGCAGCAGATTAACCGTAACAGTGCCGCTGGAGTCTGCCAGCAAGCTATGCATGACGGAACCGTCTGCCCCCACGGTCATAGTGTTTTGATCGCCGGTGGGGACGATGGTCAGGCCCTCCTGGGCGATGCCCGCCCGGTCACCCGAAAGCGGGAAGTTCCCGCCAGGGCCACTGATAGCCGCATGAACATCAAGAAAAGAATATGCGAATCCCATGTTCTTACCTGTTTACGTTTATGGCCACATCCACAGAGTGGATAGCTCCGGCCAGTTTTATGGCACACTGGATAGGCGGAGCCACGCGCTTTTCGCGCTCGCTCTGCGCTTGCAGTTCGATGGGTTCTGAATAGACGTAATAGCCCTTGGGTAGATAGTCGCCGCGCTCCAGTTGGCCGAAGCCGTCGCCGTTCCAGGTGCCGGGGGCAACCAGGGCATTGTTTACGGCCTGATCCAGCACGTTTTCGATGCAGGTGATAAGCTGATGCACGCCGCTGTTGGTCTGCGGGATCTTGGTCTTGCTCTGATACAGCAGGTTCCACAACTCGGTTTGCACTGCGTTTTGCAGCCAGTCCGTGCCGTGGATCTCGTCAAACCAGGCATCGCCGCTCATGACGCCCTCCTGAAGGATTGCCGTATCGTTGTTGTAGGCGGCAAACACGTTGCAGCGTTTGGCGGCCAGAGTATTGGCCTGGGTTTCCGTCAGACCTTCGGCTTCCACGCTTGGGAGCTGTTTGAATTTGAGCGTGATAGTACTGCGGTTGGCCGAAAAATTGACTGTAAACGCCCGGCCTATGGCGCTGATGGAGGCATATTTGTTGGTACTGTACGCCGGAAACAAACGTGACAGTTTAAGTGCCTTGCCCCGGCTGGCCAGATCATCCGTGTAGGCGGCATCAAGCACGCGGGTGTCCGTGATAGTGGCCGCGTAAATACGGCTCTTGCTAGCCGCTTGGATGTACTGGGCCACGATCAGATGATCATCGACAGTCAGGCTGGCGTCGGCAATGGCCAGACCGTACCAATCGCCCCGGTCAGCCAGCTCAACAACACATTGCTTGATGGTTTCTTCCGTCTGGCCATCCAGAGGAGCAAGGGCCGTAGCTTCGGTCAGTTTAAGTTTTGCCGCCAGGGCAGTGCCCCCGGCAGTGGCGTCCGTGCAATATGTGAGCGTCGCATCCGGCCCTGTGGCCTTGGTCGTGAGCGTAAAACGCTCGCCGTCCCAGGCGCAGGCCACGCCATTGGCGGCAACCTTGGCACTGATGGCCGATGCCACGGCATTGAGATTGGTGACGGCCCGGAAGTCCAGGCCAGACACCTCATGCGTGGCCCCAGCCACATGCACAGTCAGGCTGCCGTCACTGACGCCTGTCCACTGCGCAAGCGCCGCCTCTTCGGCGGTCAAGATGCCGCCGCGCAGCATGGCGCTGGTGGGCTGCTTGAGCCAGCGACCGATCTGCAAAATTGCGGGGCGCGGCGATTGGCTAAAGAACAGTTCCGCCGCCAGATATTCCGGTGCTTCCACTCCAAAATCTGCCGCAACGCCGTCAATGCCTGTATAACTGCGGATGCGCTCACTGGCCGAAATAACGTCGGAGCTGCCCACAATCAGCAGCACGCCAAAGTTGCGGCGGCTGGCGGCCAGGGCCTGCAAATTAATGGTGACGTTGACCACGCGGTCAACGGCGAGTGCCTTTGTTGCCATAAATTCCTCCTATCGTGACCGGCCACACAGGCCGCAAGCCTTGGCGCTGTCGATATCTCTGATGTCCGTAAGACCCTCATTCGTATTCTGTTGAGGGCCGCGCGTGAGGGTTATTGTGATGTCCTGGCGGCGTATCCAGCGCAGGGCGACCAGATCGGGCGCGGGCACAATGTCCCCTGCCTCCACAAATGCCAGGTTAGCCAGGTCTCGCAGCATGGCCCGGTTTTGCTCCACATACAGACCATCCCGTAGCGCTCTGGCCAATGACCTGGCCTGCGGCCCGTAAAAGCTGCACATAACGACCAGGCGCTCGTGTATTTCCACATGTGTGGCACCGCCCTGATGCCATGCTGTGCCACCGGGTGCGCCCTCATTGATAACGCCAAACGCGCACCAGTGTTGGTCAGGGCCTGGTGTCTTGGGTGGGTTGGGCTGCCAGCGTGGGCGTACCATCTGACCAGGCAAGCCCGTCAGCCCGCAGACCATGTCGTGCAGCGCATTTTCCAACGCGTCCTCGTCCGGCCCAGAGGCGGGGCGCAGCCATCCGGCTTCCAGGCTGCTGGGATTGACGGCATCAGGCATTATCCAGTTCCTTCTGTGCCAGGGCGCGGGTGTATCCTGGCCATGTCTCCACTGCGGCCACCGTGTAGCGCGCGCCGTTGTACTGCACGCAATCGGCTGCGGTGCCGTTGGCAAGATTGCCCACGCGCAGCGGCTGCCGCGTGTAAATAGTCAGAGTCTCCTTGTCCCGTTCGCCTTCGGGCAGGCGCTCCAATTCACGGGCAGTGGCAGGCTGCACCACGCCCGTCATGGACGTGGAGGCCTCCGCATATTCGGCCCGACCATGGTCGTTTACGGATTCCGTCAGACGCAGCACCGTAAACAGTGTGCAAAACGTCGTGTCGTCCAGCAGTGCCGATACATCCAACATCATTTGTCCCCTGGGGTGATCATGCCCTGACCGCGTTTACGGATCACGTAGGTGTGACTTTTCATCAGCTGCCCGGTGTCCAGCAGGGGGTTGGTCTTGCCTTCGTCCCGGCGGGATTTGCCCCTCTTGACCCGGCCTTTCTTGTCCGTCAGCGTGTTGCCCTCGGCATCCTTTTTAGGCGCGGCGTAATCCAGAGTGCTGTCCTTCAAGGGTTCCCAGTCGTTGTTCTGGAATCGCGCCCGCACGGCGTTCTGGCCCAGCAGGCCGATGCGGTTCAAAGCAGGCTCTACACTCCCTTCATTACCTTCCAGGGCTTGTTTTGCCGCCTCCTTCATGGTTTTTGCGGCCTCGCCCTTGATATCCTCAATGCCCGGCACCAGGTGGGGGCGGGCCGGAATCCCTGCCGCTGGTGCGCCAAACTCGTGGATGTACGACAACTCAGCGTTATTGATGCCGCCCGCACGGGTGCCCGCGTTTTCAGCGGGTACGCCAATGTACACGTCAACCTTGGTCAAGGCTGCGACGCCTTGCGTCATCAGCTTTGTCATATCCGCAGTCTGTTTGACGGTTACGGTCGGCTTCATGCCATCAACCCGCCTGCGCCTACAATCTGCATGAGCTGCCAGAGCTGCTGGCCATAGATTGTGTTGTTGTACTGCCCGGCATTGACCAGGGCGCTGCCCTGACCAGATGCACCGGCTCGTGTTACCGCATGGGACATACTGCCCACGGTCTTGGTCTCTGCCGTCACCGGACCGGCAGCGGCGTCAATGCCGCCCGTGCCACCCTGGGCTTTGAGCACCTCCAACTCCAGCGTGAGCTGGTGGGCAACATACAAACCCAAGCCCTGATCCAGCAGATCGTCCCACCGTTTGGCGGGCAACAGCTTGCCCGCCACGGTGAGGTGAAACTGTACGCGCGCGTCCGGCACCAGCTCCGCCGTGAATTGCGGGAAAGAGTCACGAAAGGCGGCGATGTCCATAATTAGATGCCGTCCGCGTAGGCCACAGTTTCGGCGTACACAAACTCCAGCTCGCCCAGGGCCGCATAGTAGGTGGTGATCTGGTACAGCCCCCGATATTCCACGGGCGTGTGCTGCAAGGGCACCAGGGGATAGCGCACATACTGGCGATCCTTGGTGTAAGCCACCATGCGGTCTTTTTTGCCCACACCAGCGCCCGCCAGGTGTTTAACCGGGGCAATGTCCAACGGACGACCGTTGACAGAGTTGCACAGGCACTGCTCCCGAACATACTGCAGTATGCTCATGCTGCCAGCGTCCGTGATGGGCTGGGTCAATTTGCTCATGGCCGTGGGCGGCACCAGCAGGCGGTCCGGCAATATGGCATAGCCACTTTGTGCCCAGGCAGTCTCCAGCACACTGTTGATACTGGCCAATATTTCGAGGGGGGTGGAGGTTGCCCACGTCTTTGCCACTGTCAGGGGGGTGATGGACGCGTTGTTACACAGCCCGGTGGCCCCCACCACATCGTCGCCCAGGTAGACCATCTGGTCGATGTCCATCTGGTTTTTGAGCTTAAGACCGTCAAACTTCTGCAGGTCGATGGGGCGGCCCACACGTTGGGCGGCTGCGAGTTCTTGCACGGTAAACCCGATCTCCTGGCCCCACAGGCGCAGGGGCTTACTGGTTTTGTCGATGCTCACGGCCATGCCGGCAATGGCTGTGCTGTCCTTGCCCACCCAGTTGATGCCGTTGGCGTAGATGCCGCCAGCGGCAGCAAAGGAGGAGTTTGTAAAGCTGCTCAGCTCATCGCCCAAGGTCACGTCGTCGCGAAGGTCGATATCCCGGCCCCAGGTGACCACGGCAAGGGGATTGTGGATCGTCTGATCCAGCCGCTCCAGCTCACCGACGAAAAATGCGCCAGCATCGCGGATAGTTTTTTTATCAAGCGTAAACATTGATGCTCCTTATAGATTGTAGGACAGTTCGACGTTGCCCATGCCATCGGCCTCGCCCATAAACAGGCAGCCCGGCACGGCCAGGGTTTTGCCCTCAACGGCGGCGGCCTCGATGTCACCCACGGCCTTGCCGGTCTCTGCCGTGTGGCGCACATAGACCTGGCTGCCCTTGGCCGCTGTCCCCTGGGTCAGTTTGACGGTCATATAACCGCGGCGCAGCACGTCCTGAATGCTGCCTGATACCGCAGCACTGCCCATGGTCGGGTACGGGCGCACCACAAAACCGTAGACGGCATCGGACGCGCCCGAGAGCGCAACAAGCTTGCCCCCGTCCATTTTGACCGGAGCGCCAAAGGCAACAGTTGCGCCCATAAGCCCGGCTTCCACTGTGGCCTCAGCTTTGCGACTCACATCGCCGGGAAAACCGGCGGGCATACGCTTGAGGTAGGCGTTACTCATTACTTGCCCCCTTTGCCGTAGTACGCGGCGTTGAGCTTGTTGATGTCGGCGGGCGTAATCGGCCCCTTTCTGCCGCCAGCGCCCGGGCTGGAAAGACTATCCACCGTGCGGCGGTTGTTACCCGCACCGGTCAGCACCCCCACAGCGGCAAACGCGGCCCGCACTTCGGCAGCGGTGGCATTGGCGATGGCCTTGCCACCAAGAACGCTGTCCACGATACGGCGGGTATTGGGGTTGCGGCATGCCATGCCCAGCGCGGCGCGACGCACGACGATCGCGTTGTCACCTACGCGGCAGCCCAACAGCCCCATGCGTTTGGCACTGCGCACAGTGGCGGCGTCGGCCATGCGTCCGGGCTTGCGGTCTGCGCTTTTGACCGGGAGGTCTTCGTCCTGCTGGGGATCGTCTTCATCCTGCGCGCTCTGGTCCGGATCTTCGTCTTGCTGGGGATCGTCTTCGTCCTGGGCGCTCTGGTCCGGGTCTTCGTCCTGGGCCTGCGGATCTTCATCCGTGTCCTGCGGCTTGAGAGCTTCCACCAGGGTACGCAACATGAGCTTGATTTCTTCCAGGCTGGCGGCCACGTCGTCATCTGTGGTGGCCACGGGATTGTCCTCATCCTGCGGGGGAGGTGTATCCTCGTCCTGCGGGGCGTTGGCTTCCTCGGCTTCCGCGTCCTTCAGCAGGCGGCGCATTTTATCCGCCCAGCTGAGCTTTTTTGTCTTTTTGGGGGTCATAGGGGTCTCCCTTTGATCTTTGATTTTGCAGCGCGCCCCGGCCCGGCCGTGGTCTACAAGCGCCACATGGTTGCCCATAATATTGATTTGCCGTCCCACGCCGGGCCGGATTACCTCAAAATCACAATCATACCCGCACGACAGCTCGCGCATGCCGTCATGCAGTACTGCATCAATGGCCTCGGCCTCGGTAATCAGGATGTCGGCCAGCATCAGATCCTGCTGGCGGCCGTCACCTCGGCGCACGTTGGTTGCAAATCCGTGGGCCAGCTCTGACCAGTTGTCGGGGGATACGTCTTCATCCGGATGGTCCAGGGTGAAGGGCTTGCCTTCAAAACTGGCCAGCGTAGCAGGCCGGAAGACTTCAGCAGCGTCGCGGGTAATAAGCACCTGATCGCCGCTGAACCCCTTGACGATTTCCGGCGACACCTCTTCCGGCAGGTAAGCCATTGTGCCAGTGCGCGCCAAGGCAGCCCCCTTGCAAAGCAGGTAGCCTTCGGGGGTGCGCGAGATGTTTTCGGAGAGTTTGGCAGTGGTATAGATGCGCATAGGTAGACCATGCGCGAGGGGCACAAAAAAAGGCACCCCGAAATTGTTCGGGGTGCCTTGTCGTGGGAGTGGTGTTTACGGGCGTTTACGATGCCCCGTGCTCGATTAATGTATCACTTTGGCACGGTGATACGCTCCGGCCATATATAGGTCGTTAGGCGGCGTTTTTGGCGATCCTCTCAAATTGTGTCGGCTCCAGCGTGATCAACATGTAGCCATAGGGAGCATTATCGCTGACACCAACGTAAAACTCGACATCTGCCGCGCCGTTGGGATATGCACTCATGACCGTACCCTCAGTACCCGCAGGCAGAGTAATGGCACGGCGCACGAGGTCAGCGCCCCCCTTGCTGGTGATGGCCTGAGTCAGGCGGATGTCATCAAGATCTCGCAACATGTCATCTGTCCACATACATGGTTATAAGCCGTGGGGCGGTGCGTATGCCGCCATCCGTGTAATCATACTGCCATACGGTCTTGACCGCAACTGTCCTGCCGTTGCGCCCGGTAACTGGCACGAGGGCGTCAAACCGTTGCCCGTATTCCGTGCCGGGCTTGACCAGAGCTGCCACGGTGGGCAGCTGCTGCATGACCTGGTCACGCAGCCATCCCGCATCCTGTGGGCCAAGCCCCAGGGCCGATGCAAACACGCGTGCCTTATCGCCGCCACGCGGATGGTCAGGGTCAAGCGCGTAGGCCGACAATTTGCCCATGTCCAGTTGCGCCCGCTCGACATTATATAGTGGTGCGCCTGGCACATGGCGGACAACTTCGGCCCCCTGGCTCTTTTCCCACTGGGTGAAGAGCTTTTGCTCCCCGCTGGCCTGTTCCTGGGTCTGCGTGGGCAAACTGCTGACGGCAAAAGTTTTACGTGTGTCATCACCTTTTGGGATAACCGGCTCAGGGTAACAGCGGCAATACGGAAATTCTCCGGCGTGGCCAGTCATGCCGTCCAGTGTTGGCGGGCTGTCCCATGACACAAATTTGCCCTCCATCGCCCGGTGGCTGGGGCGTGTGGCCCCGTCGCGCACGCTGCGCCAAATGTAGCCGTCGCTCCCCACTGATCCGGCCCGAGCCTGGGTCAGCGCCGTGCTGGCCTTGCTGACCTCGGTCAGCGCGATGCAGCGCGCCCGGCTCATGGTGGTGCCGCCAATGCTGGCCAGCTCTGCCGCCATGTCCTCGGCCCGCATGCCGCTGGTCAGCCCCTCGTGAGCCAGCGCACCCGCGCGCATAGCCGCCTCCAAAGGGAGGCTCTTTATCAAAGCTGTGTTGGCTTCAATGCGCTGGGCCACGATCTGGCCAATGGGATCGCCCGCCAGAAACATGCGCATATCCAAGCCCATGCGCGAGGCCATGCGCCGGAACTGATCAAGATTGCCGCGCGCTACGCCGTCCAGCATGTTTGCAGCACTTTGCTGCGCCCAGGGCGTGATGGTTTCGGCATAGGTACGCAGTATGTCCTCGGCGTCCTGGGGCCGGTGGTTGGTCAGCACCTGAGATATCTGCCCAGCCAGGCTGCGCAGAGTGCGCTCATAACTGCGCTCCGCCGCGCGCGAGGGCGTAAACACTCCGGCCCTGGCCGTTGCGGCATCGGTCCACGTCCAGGCCAGGCCGGGCCAGGGTGCGGGATTATTGGGCTGCAGCGTTGCCATTGCCCATACTCAATGGTGCAAAGGATTGCTTGGGCTGCGAGGGGGGCAAAGGCGGCAGGGGCGGGGCCTGTTCGGCCTTTTCTGCGCTGGCAATATCCGCATCGCTGATACCCGCAAAACGCCCAGTTACGCGGGCACTGTCGCGCAGGGCTGCAAGCCCCTGGCTGGGCGTGATGATGCCCCCCTGTACAAGGGCGGCCACGGCCTGGGCGTCGGATGTTGCAATCTGCGATTTTTCAAGCTCCGACGGTTGCATGAGGCTTTCAAACTCAAAGCTGAAGCCATCCGGCAGACTTTCGCCCCACAGATGGCGGGATAATACGGCAAAGATCACATTGAGCGCGGGCCGCAGGTCGTCATCCTGCAAGGTGGCGATAGTGTCGTAGTAGGTGCGCAAATCTGATTCGCCCGTGGAAAAGCCCTTGGGACTTTGCCCCAGCAGGCGCACCAGGGGAATACCGGTGGCCCCGGCTATCTGCTCGGCAAAGGCCTGCATTGCATCGTACACACCCGCGAAGCTATAACCGGCAGTCGTAAACGTATCATTCTTATCCAGCAGAGTGATACCTTCGTTGCTTTGCATCTGGCGGACCATTTCAAACTGGCGGATTAACGCCTGCTCGGCCTTGCCGCCAGCCGCCAGTATTGACCGCAGGCCATCAACGCCAATCACCCGTAAAAACGATTTGTACAACAAATTGGCGCTGCCTTCCGTGGCGCTGTCATAGGCCAGCATGCGAGATTCCATTTGCTCGACTACGCTGGCTCCCCAGTGCTGCTCAGTGATCCGCTGCTGGTATGGCAGCTCAACTCCCACAAAACGCAGGGCACGGCTGTGATGTATGCGCTCGCCAGCCATACCGCCGACAGTGTTTACACTGTAAAATTCAGGGTAGCCCAGCATAGGGCCGAGGTCAGAGATCAGCTCGCTGCTGGGCTGTACCTGCCAACGATCCAGCACGTGCAAGCCCAAAAAGCTGCCCTCGGTTATGCTGTCTATCTCCAGTGGGGTGGACAGGTCATCGCCGTCTATCAGCAGCACGGCCAACGCACCGCCATACAGGCGGCCCCACTTGAGGGCGTCACTTAATCGCCCTGGGCAGCCCACACGCCGATGCTCACGCAGCAGCTCGTCTGTTCTTCCAGCGTCCCACTGCGCGCGCACGTCCACGCCGCCGCGCACCATGTCCTCGGGAACCACGTTGACGGTGCGGCCTACAAGCCAGCTGGTGCGATACATATCATCAAGCTGCTGCCGGTCACGAGTCAGGTATGTTCCCTGCTCGTAGCCGCTCTTGGCCAGCATGTTGTCCTGGCCAAGTCCAAGTTTTGCCGCAAAATTTTGAAAACCGTCGCGCATGCTGCGGCGGCTCGTAGCCCGGAGAGCCGGGCGAGATGTGCGGGTTTTAACCATCGGCTAATTTCTCCCATGTACGCAATGTGTCCGGTCCTCCGGCAGCAGCAACGGCCAAAAAACAGGCCCAGGTGCGGTCTGCATGTCCGATGCCGTCACGATCTGCCACAAGGCGAGGCGCACCCGTATCACCACTGACTTTTTTCAGTTTGTGCAGGTCTGCCCGTAAAATGCTGTTTCCCGCAGGAATGCGTATTTTGCGATCTTCAAATCGCTGTTTACCTGCGGTGGCAATAGCCAGACGACGGCTGCTGGACAGGATTACCCCCTCCACAACCCCTTCACCATATTCGGCCGTCATGTCTTCCACAGGCTTTTCGCCCATGCCGGTTTGGTCCATTGCCAGCTTAGCCATGTTGTAAACCTGGTTCAGTCGGGCAATCTCCTGGTCATGCTCCGCAAACTTGGCTTTGCTCAATTCCGATATTTCGCGCGTCCAAAGCACATCGCCAACTTCTTCAAGTACCCAGGAAACCCACAAGTCACGCCTGGCACCGATATCATTACCGATGTAGCACGCGCCGCCTGTGTATAGTTCCGGCTTCCCGGCGTTTTCATCTTCGCAGGCGGTGATAAGATCGTAGGTCAGCCATGCGCTGCCCTCGTCGAGAAATTTCAGCTCATACTCTTGCAACCAGCCGTCATCGTCGTCCAGGGCCGCCTTAAGCATGTCAATGTCGCGGTCTAGGCCCTGAGCTACCGCAGAATAGATGTCCACCTGGTGCTTTGCCCAAACGGTGTCCTTGTTTGTCCAAAGCTCATAAAATTTATTGTCTTTGCCGTTGGGTGTGCTGGTTATGCGCAGCTTGAGCCCTGGCTTCGAAATAACCGGGAACAGGGCTTTCCAGATGGCACGGCTATCCTTATGGAACGCGAACTCGTCCAAAAACACGTTGGCAGAATAGCCTCGGGCGGTGTCCGGGTTTGCAGGCAGGGCTGTGATGCGCGATCCACCGGGGAATATGACTTCCTGGGTTTTGTAAACGGCATTGTCAGCCGCGCGGAATTCTCCCTCATAATAAACGGGATATGCGCGGTCTTTTAGCAGTCCTGCATAGACGATATAAAAAGCTTTGCAAAAGGGCTTGATTGCTTCGTCGATAGCTTCCTTGGCCTGTCGCTCACCACGGGAAAGGATAACCCAGCGTACCTTGCTGCCTTTGATTTCAGCCTGAATGCAGTCGTCAACAATTTCGGCGCATGTGGTAAATGTCTTGCCCGTCTGGCGGGCAAACATGCCTATTTTGAAACGGGCATTATCCGCCAGCCAGGCTTGCTGATATGGCAAAAATTTGATTATGGGCTGGGCAATGTCCATCACTCAAATCCGAGGACGCGGCGGGCTTCCTGGGCCACAGCGGGATCAAGACCACCAGCAGCAGCCGCGTCCAGTTTATCCCGCGCCTCATCAAGCGTTTTTTTGCGTTCTTCCTCGCGTATGCGCTTGGCAAAGTCCGCTTCCAGACTCATGGCTTGAGACAGGTTCTTGAGGCTGCGTGCGATCTTGTCTATTTCGGCGGCGTCAAATTTTGCATCAGGAGATCCAGTCCGATCTTGCAGAGTGCGGAACAGCAGACCGCGCAGCATGTCCACCAGCAAGCGCCCTTGCTCGCCCTCTACGCTGTCCGGTCCGAGTTCTTGCGCAAGAGCGCGGGCCATGTCGCGGTTTTCTCGCATGACCTGGGCAGCGGCAGAAAAATTGGTTGAGTACCGCCACAAGGCCGTGCGCGATGGTGCATCGGCCCCAACAGCCGCGCACTTGCCCAGTACAAACTCGTGCAGTTCGTCCAGGGTCATGCGGCCATCGGTAAGCGCCTTGTCTATCTGCCTGCGCAGATCAGTCGACAGTCGGGTGACGCTGCTCTTGCGGGCCATGGCTATTCCCCGCGCGCGGGCTTTTTGACGCCGGGCACTTCAATCAACCCCTTGGCCACATCGGCACCGCGCCCGGTCAGGCGCAGAATGGGTACGCTGCCCACGTATTCGACGCACAGCAGACCCAGACCTTCCAGATAGCCAGCATCTGCCAGTACAGTGGTGCGCGGCACGCGGTGACTCATGATTTCCAGCGCATCGGTCATGAGGCTCACGCTCATGCGGCCGTCGTCCTCCTCGTCCAGGTAGCGCAGGATCACCAGGCGGCGGTCCTCCACAATGCGACGCTGGAATTCCTCGTTATGCGACATTACTTTCCTCCAATATGAGATTCCGTAAGGATATCTACGACTCGTTCAATGCGGTTCACACCGCTGGCAAGCCCGCGCACTTCCGCTTGGCTGGCTTTTACGGACCCCTCAATAGACGTAAGGCCTACTTCTAGGCGATGCATATCCTTCGCTGTGGGGAGAGCTGCAAGTGTTGCCGCAATCTGGGTATGCACGTTATCAGCTTCAGCTTGACGTAATTCGATTTGCTTGAAGCGCTCATCCATGCCTTTGCTGTAAGCGGCAAAAAATGCGTGTGTTACAAACTGCCGGGACAGACTCCAGTTGACCCATAACCCCAAGAGTTGCAGTGCCAAGGCAAACGCCCAGCCATATTTCCAGAAAATTTCCCAGAGAGTCATTTACCCCCCTCTGCTTGGGCATCGTAGCAATCCAGGGCAGCGTTGCACTGGGCGGAGTACACACGCAGACGGGCGTCGCGGGTGAGTATCGCCTCCACCTGGTCGGGGTGATCAAAAGGTATGTCCCCGCGAATTTTGGGTAACGTAGGTTTCGTGGGGCGGGGACAACGCTGTGTTGTGACAACTTCCGGCGCGGGCGTGGACACGCTGCCCGTTGTGGCACACCCGCCCAAACTACCAAGGCCGATTGAGCATATCAGCAGCACGCTGGCGCGTCGCATCGTCCACCCCCTGCCGGACCTGTTCCGGCGTAATATCATTCGGTCTGAATTGGGCCATAATGTCGGCAATGGTCTCCGCGTCTTTTTGGGCCTGCCCCTCGCGCTTCAGGCAAGCCTCCGCCAGCTTTGCCTGGGCACCGGCGTTTGTGGTAAGTCTTTTGCCCACAGCCTCCCAACGCGCGATATCGGCCTTGGCGGTGTCTATGGCCTTTACCAGCCCGTCAATACTTGCTCTGGCCTTATCAAGCTGCCACGTCTGCCACCATGCAAAACCTCCAGCCAAGACCAACAGCACGCCCAGAATCGTCAGTGCGGCCTTGATGCCCGTGGTCATAAGCTGCCTCCTGATGCCAACGTGGCCAGCGCAGGACGATATCGCTCGCGCTTGTCACCCATAATGTTGCGCACATAGGCGCGGTTAATGGCGTAGGGGCTTTTATCTGCGTACTGTTTGCCTAAGCTTGACCGACTTTTGCGACTGTGGGTTTCCACGTGACCCGTCCAGCGGGTCTGGTCACAACCTTTGACCTGGCGGCAGTAGGCCCGGTCTTGCAACACGCCGCCGATACCGCCGTTGTAGGCGGCCAGCATCATGGCTGCACGGTCTTCAGCCGTGGCGCACCCTGTAAACGCAGACCAAGCTTGCTGGTCTTTGAGTATGAGCGCTCGTAGTTGTAGGCGCGGGTTATAACGATCTTCCCACGCCCAGGTGCGCAGATCCTTGTGAAGTTTGCGCACGTCCTCAAAGTTATTGAAGCGCACGCGCCCGGCACTGTCGTAAGCAATAGTGAGCTGCCCCAGCCCAACACCGTACTCGCGGCGGGTCTTCATTTCCGTTTTGGGATTCCAGCAGCGCTTATCTGCCAGCCCGTAACAGGTCTCTTGCTCCACCTGCCCAGCGTAGATGGCGGGGTCGTAAAACTCGGGACTGTACGCTTGGTGCTCGGTCCAGAGCATGGGCAGATAGAGCAGCGCCAGAACGGGCAGAATTGATGCGCGAAGCATCATTTGCCCCAAATCATGATGCTGATGGCAATGCAGATCTGCAGCAGCACGCGGGCCAGCACCACTAGGGCGGCGGCCACATTACCACTCAGAGCCGATCTGGCGTAAGCAGACATGCGGATATACGGCGTGAGGATTTTCGACAGCATGAGCGCAGCGCCCCACATGCCGATGACATAAGTCAGATAGCCAGCAAGGCCTAATGTGCCCAACGGGTCTACAAGCATGCCAACCCCAAAGCAGATCAGCAGCAGCAACCAGACCCGAAAGTCATAGAGGGGACGCAGGGTAAGACGCAACTTGCTGTACAAAGACTCATATGACGTATCAATGGGCATAAAAAAGCCCTCCTTGCAGCTAGTTATGCCGCAGGAGGACTTAAATTCGCACCCTGATATTGTTCAGGTAAATGGTTAACAATTGCTAATAATAGAAGAAAATCTCCTTCCTGTGTCTGTAATTGATACATACCTAGGATTGTTCCCATCAATTTTAATAAGATCATTTTTATGAAAAAAATTTAGGATTTCTAAAATAAAATCACCATCATAACCAACATTATCAAATACAAAACTATTAATAATCGATAGTTCATTGCGAACAAAAATTTTTAACTCTGTCTTTATAAATTCTATGTTGGCATTTTTAACAACAATATCTATCAATTGAGTAAATATTTTTCTGTAAGATATCCTGGACTCATGCCAAATTATATCGTCAAATGTAAAACGAATAGTAATTTTATCATTCAACAATGAAGCATCATTTCTTATCCAACCGTAGGCAGGGTATTGTTCAGTTGCATACTTAAGTCCTGCAAGGATATGCTCAGGAATTTCCTCAGGCTTAGACCACATTTTAACAACACACTGCTCGCATACCTTTCGACGAAAACGATCAAACTTGTCTTTTCGTTCAGGATCGGTTTCAAACATACCCTCTGGTAAGCTATAGGGATCACTGTGTACTAAAGCAATAACTTTGATCCCCTTATTGCGCGCATAGTCAAATTCTTTTTCGGTGTAACTTCTTCCATCACTAGCAATTGATCCATAGCGGCCACAGACTATCAAAAGATAATAGTCGCAGATGTCAATAACACGCTTGATATATTCAAATAAGTCTTCATCTGCTGCGGTGAATACTTCCATTCCTGAGGGGATGTAGTTTGCATTTAACAAGGCATGAAGGGCAAGTAGCCGTTCTTTTTTTAAATCCATGAATGTTGAGCTTATAAATATTTGATATCTTATGTTAATCATTCCTTACCCCATGAATACTGTCACAACTGATCGGGCTCAAAGGTTGTCAAACCTCAAACAGGCTAGCTTGCACCACTTTGGGGCGAACACACGATGCAACATGTTCCACGTATCGCTGGGTCACGTCAAGCCGCAGCGCAATCTCACGAGGGCTTGCCCCTGCATTAAGCATTTCAAGGATTTTACTTTTTTGCGGTTCTTTATTGCGCCTATTTGGGACCACAATAACTTCTCCGCCATGTACGGTCGAAAGGGCATGCATGGCCCCCATGCCGACTATTTTAGCCAGATCGCTTTGCGGGCTTGCCGTCTTGGGAATATACAACGACACTCCCCCGCGTGTCATACACAAAGTTTTTGCCAGGCAGACACCGATAATATCCACTAACTCGCCGTAACTTACCCAGGTACTGGCCATTAGTAGGCCCTCCGTCCCTTCCTTCTGGCGTCGCGCGTCAGCGCGGCTATAACCCCGCGCAGTTGTTCCGCTGTCGCGTGCTCAAAGCACCGCGTTACGCCACCGGACTGTTTTTTTAGGACGGCCACAGCATAGCCCCAGGGCACATGCGTACCCTCGACCCGGCCCTTTTCCGTCAACAGGGCCTCAATCTTTTCAAGCAATGGTTTGGTTGTCAGCGGGTCAACGGCCTCAGGTTGCAAGGGCGATGGGATAACCTTTCCCCGCGCCGCTTTACGCTTGGCGCTGCCTTTTGTGGGCTTGAATCCATATTCCCGCTGCATAACCAGCACCAGGCCCTTAAGCTCGGTCAATCCCAGCACCCCGGCGCTGGTCACATTGTAATACGAGTCAAGCAGGGTCAGGTATTCGTCTTCCGTCATGCCCAGCTGCGTCTTGGCAATATGCACCTTGGCCAGCAGGGCCTTGCGTGCTTCGTGCGCCTCAGTTCCGCGCTTGCGGCGAGCCGGGCGCTCCTTGGCGGGGGCCTCCACTCGGCTTTCCAGAGGTTTCAGGGGCTTGCCCGTGCGAAAATTTATGACCGGCATGACTGATTCCGCTTTGTTATCCGCTGGCGCACCGCGCCTGGCTGTGCCGATGGCGGCAGCAACCGCACATCATCACACCTTGCAAAAAAACGATGCCCACCGGCGCTCACCACCACATACCACAGCCCGTCGTCCGCCCTGATCGGAGAGCTATAAGTCCATCCGCTTAACTGCTTTGGTTCATCCCCCTGCCATATTGTCACACTCACACGGGCGTCGTTAGGTAAATTGGGGCATACGGTGTCTTGTGCAGGCGAAGCGCACATGAGATTGGCCAACAATGTGCCTAAGCCCGCCCGGTCAACAAACAGAGGGTTTCCGTCATGCCCATTGCGCCAGATCCTGTTTACACGCACGCGGTAGTGCCCCTCTTGCCCGCCGTAAATGGTGGCAGGAGAAAGCTGCACGCGCAGGGCGCTGCCGTTTACCTTAAGCAGGCAGGATGCGGTGATTTTGCGATTATCATTCATAATATCTTGTACGTTTAATAGGTTATGGTTTATTGCAGTCCCCTCAAAAAGAAGGTAATATTTATAAAATTTAACTAATCTATTTCAATCATCCTTTCTAAAAGGCAATAACAATGTCGATATCTACCGAAAATACCAGTCAAGACTCTAATGATTTAAAAAATCATGATAGAATACAAAACAACATAGAAAATAACATTAAAATGATTTTAGAAACTGCACGAATAGAATATAAAAGTGTGTCTTATGATGCATGGGCAACGCAAAGCTCTAACGTTAGAAATTCAATATGGGTTTCATTTCTCATAGTAAGTGCTGAAATTGCACTTATGTTCAATATTTTTAGTATTGATGATTTTATTGATATATATAAGTGCGTTATTGTTGATTTATTTATTTCACTCATTGTAAGCTTTATATCATTTATACTTGCAATCGACAGCATGCGAATTAGAGTTGATTCTGCGCGCCCTATCTTCGGCACTTATCCTGAATTTGCAGAAAAAGCTAAAAATGATATTAAATCTTTTGAAACTATTTCTCGTACAATGCATGGATTTGAAAACTGTATAAAAATAGAACTTGAGAGAGTAAATTTTTTGGGAAAGAGAATGAAAATATTGTCTTTGATGAATGTTATATCTTCATGCATTGGCGGATTAGCCTTTTTAAATTATTTTTTTATAAAAACTAATTTCTTATAGTATTATAAAAAAGGGGGTGATCAACATGGCTGAGGACAAAACAACGGAAGAAACAGACTCGACTACTACTGAAAAAGAGCAAACGGGTAATCAGGACAGATGGCCTCCCCAGGAAAGATTCTCCAAAAGCGACGACAAAAAAGGGACAACAAGAAAAGGCTGACAATCTGCAACGTGACCATCTGGCGGGTAGATGGTCACGTTGCCAACTAAAGGCCATTCAGTGCGCCTCAACTAGGCGGTTTTGCACTAGTTGAACGATTCCTTAAAATCCTTGCTCAAATTCACGGTCAGCGCCTTTTTGGCCGGGATATTCAACGGCTCCCCGGTCTTCGGGTTGCGTCCCTTGCGGGCGGCGCGCTTCTTGATCACCAGTTTGCCAACGCCGGGCAGGGGCACCTCGCCACCGCCCAGCAATTCCGCCGCTGCGATGTCGCCAAAGCGTTCAAGGTATTCCTGGGCCTGGTTGGCGGGCAGTTGGGTGGCTTCCTGAAACGTCTTCACAAGTTCGGCTCTGGTCATAGCTTTATCTCCGTGTGGTCGGTTTATGTTTAATGGGTAGTCTGGCTGGCCCGTTCTGTGCGGCAATCGGGGCAGTCGCATTTGGTCATTTGTTTGGAAATTTTTTGCGAAAATTTCAGAGTCTCCACACACAACCGCCCTAAATCGCCGACACTAAGTTCTCCACCCGCGCTATGCCCGATCATGAGACCGTTGGACTTGTTAATGGAAAATGTGAGTGCATAGCCCTTGGCCCCCTTCAACTGATCGCGCAGTGTCTCAATGATTTTTTCGACAGCATCGTCTCGTCCCTCGCATGCAATGGTTATGCTTTTGGTTCCCGTTGTCATAAAATCCTCCTGATGTTTACGCATCCGCAGGGATGGAGTCCTTCTTGATTTCGATAAAAAAGGCGTTCGCTTGTTGCCGTCGTAAACCCACAATCTCCAGGCGTTCATCCGGCCAGCCGAGGGCCGCTTCCTTGTTGATTTCTTCTTTCACGCGGATGCCGTCGGCAAAATCATACTGATGCAGACGGGCCAGAGTCATCTCCGGGGTTATCCCGCTCATCTGCACAACCTTGGTGCTGGCCCGAAAGCCGATGATGCCGAATCCAAGATCAAGACTCTTGCTCTTGCCGAACAGTTCCTGCTTGTTGAGTTTGGCAAAAACGGCCACAGCATCAGAAAGTTCTTTCCTTCGGGCCAGCAGCGGGGTGGAAAGCTGACTGGCCTGGCTCTTTGCAAGGTCTATGCGCGCTCGCATTTCAGATTCAATGCCGGAGAGATTGCGATCCAGAGCGGCCATTTCCGCCAGTGCCGCTTCCGCTTGGGCGCGGTCGGCAACAATGTGAGGATCAGGCTTGATACGGGCCACTTACGCACCCTCCTTGGCGGCCTTGCCACTTTTTTTGTTGCTGGTTGCGGCCTCGCCCTGGGTTTCCAGTGCCTCGGCCTCGTTTGCCAACGCCGCCAGTTCGTCACGCACCGCAGACAGTTTGCGCCAGTCATCGGGGTTGACGCGTCCGGCCATTTCACCCAGGGCAATGCCCACGGAACGTATTTTTTCATGCAGCATGGGTGTCCTCCTCCTGCTGGTTTTGGTTGCAAGGGGTAAAGTGGGCTTCCAGGCACTCCACATCCTCAGAGATCGCGCGGAGGTTGCGCACAGACATTGCCAGCAGTTGCTGGTCGGATGTTGTTCCGGCGCATATGTTGTCCAGCTTATCCGCTACACGGCTGATCTGTTTATGCAGCATGGTCGTGCTCCTTTGCCGCCCAGTGGCGGCAGCCTCCCCGGCAGGCTCTGTAAACGGCAACGGCCAGGGGGTTGATACTTGTAAACGGTGTTTGTTGTTGGGAGTGACATTGCTCGGCGCTGATCAGGCCCAACACCGGGCAGGATATAATGGGCGTCATGAGCATTTCACGCACGCGCGCCTCGGCTTTGGCGTATGTGGCGTGGTGCCGCTTGCGGATAACCAGGCTCACCAGCGCCGGGGACATCTTGATTTTTCTGGCGGTCTGATTAAGCCCGCCAGTGTCGCAGGCCTCGGCCAAACGCTGCACCCAATCAGGCACCTCGCCCCAGGCGTCGCGGGCTTTGTCTGCATTGGTGGGCTTGGCTACGGCAGTCATGATGCGGCCCCTCGGACGTCTGCAGCATCGGCGGCGTCCAGGGCTGTCTGGATGTCATCCCCAACAACAATCTTGCCCAGGTTGCAGTCGTACAGTTGCTTGACGCGCAGTATCTGCGGGGCCTTTGCCCCGGAGTCGTACACAAACCGATACCGGACAACATCATTGCCAGACCGCGTCATACTGATCAGATACCTTCCACGCGCCAGCCACTGGCAGTATACGGCTGCGGCACTGGGGGCTATGGCGTCATCTGGCAAAGAGGCATGCACAACCAGATCCTGCACGCTGAACGTGCGCAGCACCTTCATGGCCCGCCACATACGCTCCTGCGCAGTATCCGGCAGCATGGAGCCGTCTTTGCGCACGCGAGGGGCATCCACGCCCAGGTCGCGCAGCAGGGTGTAGGTAGCCGCAGCAAAGCGTGCTGGCTTGTCCTTGCCCAAGATGCCCGCCCGCACCAGGCTGCCAAGGTAATCGTCCATGCGGTACGCATGACGGTCTACGCCTGCTGCGTGTGCCAAATCTGACACACTAAAGGTGTGCAGCTCGCGCATGGCTGCCCACAGTTTTTCCCGCGTGGTCAGCACACCCACAAGAGCGAGGCGAGGTTTTGCCGTTTTGCGGGTTGCCATAGCTAACGGCCTTCCCTCACCGGAGCCTCGCCGGTGTACAGGGGGCGTTTACCCCATGTGGTCAAGTCCATGGACTTTTTGCCAAGCTCAAGACCCGCCTGCTGCACGCGTTCAAGGTTGACGCAGATGCGGCGGGCCACGCCCTTGCTTTGCGCGTGGATATGTTCCAGCAGATCATCACCCACGCTCACCTTGGCGCAGTAGAGATCGCGCAGGGCGCGGGCATCATCCAGATCAGCATACTGAGCGGGCACCCATTCCAGTACACGGTTGTGGATGCGCTCCCAGCGGGCAAGGTTTGATGGCAGATGCTCTTCGCCGATCAGGAGAATGGCCGCGCCGCTGCCTTCGTAAATATCGCGCACAACTTCGATAATGCCCTTGGCCACCAGATGGTCGCATTCGTCCACGATGAGCGGGCGGCGACTGGCCGCAAGCTGTGCCGTGACCTGTTCTTCCATTTCATAGATGGTCTTGGCCGGGTCCACGCCCATGCTCTTGAGGATGGACTGATACACGGCCTTGCGCGTCCAGCTTGATTTGGCCTGCACGTAGTAGGCTCGCAGCTGTACGGTGGCTATGGTCGCCGCTGTGCTCTTGCCCAGGCCTGAGGGGCCGTACAGCACCACAATGCCGGGCAGGTGCGAGGGGCGGTTGATGGCCCCAGTAAGCGCGCCAAAGGTAAGCCCAACGTTGGCAAGCGGTGCCTTGCCGGGCAGGTTGACGGTTGCGGTTGCTTCCTGCATAATTTACCTTCCTCTTTGATATGGGGCGTGTTCGGTGGTACGGCGCGCCCCGTTTTTGTTGCTATCCGTTGGCGGCAATGGGCTGCATCTGCTCAAGCATGGCAAAGCCCGTATAAGTATTGCTGCCTGCGAAAATTTTCGCCCATTCGGCTTGCTCCTGGGGTACCGTGTCCCCACGTTCCAGTGCTGCCTGTAAACGGCGGCACAGTTTGTATTGGGCCTTGGGGCTTTCAGGCAACCAGCGCTCTTCCTGGGCGCTCTGCTGCGCCACTGCCAGGGCACGGGCTGCGGCCACTTCGGCCTCATGCGCACGGGGGGGCACACCTTCGCGCAGGCGCGCTGCGCGTGCTGCACTGTCCAGCATGGGCGTGGTGTGCGTGGTTTCCGTGTGCGCGGCAGGCGCGGCTGCCGCGACGATTTCTGCGGCGCGGGCCTTGTGCATGTCCATGATGCGCTGCCCAGCATTTGCCGCGTCCACGTTGCGGGCGGCTTCGCGCATTTCTTTGGCTGCGGCGCTGACGGCGGATTTTTGCGTGCGCCGCTTGGCCAGGGCCATCTCGCGCCGTTTGTCGCTCTCCAGCCCGTGCATAAGCACCGCCTCGCAAATGTATTTTCCGCGCTCGTCAAATATGTAGGCGTGCTCGGCATCCGCCGTGTTCACGCGCACTTGCACCTGCTGGCCAACGTAGGGGCCAAGGGCCGCGTTGTCATAGTGCCCGTTCGCGGCGCGGATGCCTTTTTTGCCCACCGGACGCCAGCCGCCCTTGGTGGCCAGCGGCGTCAGCAGCACGTCCAGAGCGCGTACATCTTCAATACGGGCAATCTCCCCGGTGTATTCCTGCCGCATCTGCCAGGGCGTTTTACCTTTCAACCCGCTGTGGGCGCGGTGCGCGTAAACGCTCTTGCACCAGTCGTCGCAAAATTCCTGCAAGGCTTCGGGGCTTATGGCCATGCTAAGTTCCTGTGGCTCTTTGCGGTCCATCAGGCGCTTTGCAAACGTTTCCCGCTCGCGGATTTCTTGCCGGGTTGCCACGTTATGGCCCACATAGCAGGGGCACAGGGTCAGCAAATGGTGCGAAAAGCTGCGGAACACACGTTCAATGGCAGGTTTGAGGTCTGGCCGAAACGGCGGCAGGATGGTGGGCATAATGCCAAGGTCCAAAAACAGTCCTTGGGCCTCAGTGCCCACAAATTCTTTGCCGTTGTCGGTAACAACTTCCTCGGCTATGCCCCAATCCAGCAAGGCACGGCGTGTCAGGTTGTTTACAGTCTGCCCCGTCGAGGTCTCTGCCACTTCCAGCAGCAGCTCACGGCTGTAAACATTGATCACACCCACGATGGCGTACCGTTTACCGTCGTTCAGCATGATGTCCGAGGGCGTGCCGTCATACTCCCACCGCTGATTGTACCGGGTGATCAACTCGTACATGCTGCCGCAGGCCGCCATAAACTGGCCGCGCCATCTATCCGGCGCACGCATATACAGGGCAAGCTGTGGGTTCTGTTCCTTCCAGGCTGCAAGCCAGGCTTGCACGCGGCGCAATGAGGGCACACGTATGGCAGACTGTTCTCTGGCCAGGCGCTCGATGTCCTCGCGGATCAGCTCGGCGCTGATGGTGGGATATTCGGCGATCAGTCCCAGTACCAGCTCACGCACCTGTGGTTGACTGTCTATGATGCCTGCGCCCTTGCGATGCTGCCCGAAGTTTCCCGCCAGCGAGGCCATGCCCTGATTCTGCGCGCGGCGCTCCCAGTTGATAAGGCTATTGCGGCAGAGGCTTGGCAGGGCCGCGCGCACGTCTGGCTCCACGGCTATTTCGCCCGCGTTATAGCGCACCACAAACTCGTCCAGAGCGCGGGTGCGGGCCATCTTACTGGCGGCTGTAAACACGCGTGCGGCCAGCACTATGGCGGCGCGCGCATGGGCGCGGGTTTTGGCTGCGCCTTGCAGGGTGAGCGGGGAGACAGGAGACGCAGGGGTTGCTGGGGCGTTTACGGTGCTGCAAGCAGCTGGGCAGGCGCGCGCCGCAATGGCAAGGCGGGTGCGCTCAGGCATGGACGCCACGATCCAGCAGTTGCCGCCGCCGCGACCTTCGCGCGGAAGGGCTTGCCAGCCTTCGCGACGTGCGGACCGTGTTATCGACTGCACTGGGCGATCAAGAATATTTGCAATTTCTTGACTTGTGTATGCGTCCTTCATGCCTTGTCTCCAAAATTTGTTTCCCCGGCCTTATGCCGCGTCCGGGGTGGCCGCGTCCCCCCATCTCAGGGTAAGGGGATTCGCCGTTGCACTGGCCGTTGCGACGCAGGAAGCTACGGAGAGCGTCCGCATCGCGCGCCTTACCTGACCTATGTCTAAAATCAGGGTCTACACGGGCGCGGTAGCCGTTGCCACGCAGTGGCTTACGGATAGCGACAGCCTGCTGCGGTAGTGTGAGGGCTCTGGCTCGCGTGGGGCGCTGTCCCTCTTCAATTGTTCCGGCTCCTCTGCTAGTCTCAGGGCTACCGTTCACTTCAACCAACAAAAGGAGCCGGAAATGTTTCATCTTATCGCGTATGATCTTGAGAGTCGGAACTATGAAAATGTTGAAGCCATTATTGAAAGTCTTGGTGAAGCCCACAGACTCCAGCTAAGTGTTTGGCTTCTTGAAACTAATCTTTCTTCCAGAGAAATACGCGACGCCATGGCCTCAGCTCTTTCTGAAGACGATTCCTTGTTTGTTTGCCCCGCCAAGGGGTGGGCCTCTCACGGCGTGCCCAATGACATTATTGAATGGTTGAAGGGCTCCAGCTAATTAGGGTCTTGGCGCTGGCAGTAGGCGGTCAGCAATCGGCCTAAATCACGGTGGAATTTTTTGACCGCCTCTTTGTCCCAGCCCCTTGTGAGAACAAAAACGCCCTGGGGCTCTTCAATCATGCGACTGTATGCCTCGGTGCTGACGTCGTCCTCATCACGCAATGATGTGGTTTTCTGCTTTTCCATTACGCTGCCTCCTCTCCGCACTTGCGCGGGTCGCACAAAAACCGCTCAGCCAAGCCCCGATCCCGAAACCAGTTCAACACGCGGGGGCTGTGCAGGCTGCCGTTTATGGTGCGGTTGATTGTTACCGGGCTAACCCCCAGCTCTTCGGCCAGAGTCGTGCTGTCATAACCGCATTCGTCCAGCTTCTCGCGGAAGCGGTAGCGGTGTGTGCAGCGGCGTGCGCCCAGTGCGGCGCGTTGGCTCGGGGTCATGGCCATTACAAATCCTCCTCAATTCTCTTCAGGCGCTTTCGGCTGGCCTTGGCGTCTCGCACTGCTTTGCCGTAATCACGTAATAGGCGGTCTTCGTCAGTCATCAGGTCCACGCCCAGGCAGCGCGCCATAACCCGCAGGGGTTCGTTGTTGCCAGTTGCCTGGCAGTATGCGAGCAGCGCATGGATGGATGGCGGATGGCTGTCGTCAGATGGCGATAACCACTTGTTCAAAGTCTCTTCACTGACAGCCCGCACGTTGCCGCTTGTCAGCTTGATGCCGCTGGATCGAGCTATGACGTTCAGCTTGTCAGGCAATGCCTTGCGCCCCTCTCCCTCAGACGCAGCCGAACGCATGGCCGCCCGTATGGCAACCATTACACCCGCAAGGCGCGCAGATTCATCAAAGAGAGAGAGTTGGCGCATGATCTTGGCCTCTACTTGCCCATTGCTGCTAAAGCGGCCCGTATAGGCGCATAATAAATGTGCGAAGCTTCAAAACGAGCTTTATTCCCCCATCCAGCACGGAACGCATACTTTTCCCTAAAACGGGCCGAGGCTGGGCAAATCATGTGCCAATTCAGATTTGTGCATTCAATAACGAAGGCACCAACAGCCTCCATAAAAATTGTTGTGTCGTCAGATTCTCTGCTGACGCCATCTGGCAAGTAAGCAAGTTCTCGGGGACACGGGTAATTCATTGGCGGCCTCCGCTCTGTCCAAACTTTGTCCGGTACTGGACGTTGACCCCTGACAAGGCGGGCTGTTATGTTGTTTACAGAATGTTTAGAAATAACCGCTCGCAAGACTGTTTTGAACCATTTTTGGTGTTTTGTAAATACCAAAAATGGTGTTCAAGTTTAAAATATGGGTATTTTTTAAAAATACTTATATTTTAGATAGTTATAGTTTTTGTGAGTGTTCAACATCCTGTTCAACTTATGGGGATAAAACTTGAACACCGCAGAACGACTTAAAAAAATTCGTGGAGACATGACTCAGGCTGAATTTGCAAAGCTAATCGACATCCACAAAAATTCACTTGGAAGATACGAGCGTGGAGAGTCTGAACCCGATATTGGTGTATGTTCAAAGATTTGTTCCGTTTTTGGTGTTTCCCCGGATTGGCTTATCTTGGGCTCAGGCCCAATGAAAAAAGATGCACAGCAAGAAGCTGAGGACGACAGCGACTTGATCATGATTCCAATGGCCAACGCAGTGCTTTCAGCAGGCTCAGGAAGTCTTGAAACGGATGGGGACAGCGAACGCTCATATGCCTTCCGGCGTGACTTCATAGCGCGCAAGGGCAAGGCCAAGAACATGGTGCTCATGCGCGTTTCCGGCGATAGTATGGAGCCGGAAATCATGGATGGCGACGTTGTCTTGCTAGATCAGAGTAAGCTCAAGGTTATTCCGGGCAGAATTTTTGCGGTAGGATTTGAAGATTCAATTTATCTCAAGCGGATTGATATGTTGCCGGGGCAGGCCATTCTCAAATCGATCAATCCGGCATACCCGCCTGTTACCCTTGATCTACGCGGCCAGAATGGTGACAAGCTGCGCCTGATCGGCCAGGTGCTTTGGGTCTGTCGCGAATACAGATAACCGCGTTCAAAGGCGCAAAAATAAAGCCCCGCGTGTGTCACTTCTGGCACATGCGGGGCTTTTGATATCTGGTCAAAATTAACTGGCATTTTTAAGCGCGTGTTACGAGCTAACCGTCACTTGTGATTCTGGCGTTGACCACGTTTCGGCCTGCGCCTATTCTTTCCAAACCAATAGCCCATGCGGCTTTCCCGTCCCACTATATCCTTCTATGTTCCGGTATATTCCGGCTCCTGTTTCTCCAAGTCTATCTGTCGCTTAACACGCAGATGACTCCGATGAACCGGGTTTACCGCTGCCGGACATCTGCTGTTTGACGAACATCGCCTGCGCAAGGTGTTTGCTGAAATCAAACTATTTCCAGAATGACAAGTCAAAAATTACGGAGGGAGAATAGATTATGCCAAGAATAAATATTGGGGCCAAACCATATGTTATGCCAATGCCAGTGCTAATACTTTCATCGTATGATGAAGATGAGAAGCCTTGTGCCATGCTAGCGGTTTGGGGTGGCATCAGTAATGAGACAGAGATTTCCATAACAGTTGCATCACAGCGACATACTTTAAAGGGGATTCTTACCAGAGGTTCTTTTGTTGTCAGCATGGCTGATGTAGAAAATAAAATAGCCTGTGATTATCTTGGGATAGCAACAGGGAATAAGGTCGAAGATAAATTTGATAAATCTGGATTCCACACGACAAAATCTGGGTTCGTTGATGCCCCTATCATTAATGAACTGCCATTTTCCGTTGAATGCAGACTAAAAAGTTATGATGAAAAAAATTGGAGGCTTGTTGGAGAGATTGTAAACGTTAGCCTTGATGAACGAATTATTGGAGAAGGTGGAAAAGTATCATTTAAAAAATTTCATCCACTTGCTTTTGATTGGATGAATAAAATATATCTTTCAATTGGAGATAAAGTTGGTGATGCATACCGTGATGGTCTTGCATTGAGGTAAGCAATTCCATTTTTCTTGACGGACTAAAATAGCCTGACAATAACATAGGCTGTTTTTACAAATAGGCATCCATTGCATTCGCAACAAGCCTAATCGATATTGAATATTTTTATGTCTAAAAAATCCCGGCCCCACTGAGTCGGGATTTTTATTTTAGGCCGTTAGCCTTTGATTTTAGGCCGCTTTCCTCACCATCTCTGATAGCAGATCATCAAGCAGCTTTGCCGCATTGGCGATTAAGCTCATTCTGGACGCTACCCTTCATACGTTGATACGGCTCACATTTACCAGCCAGACATAATTTGCACCTCACCCCAAAAAACATGCTCGGCTTTCCCCTCCAAGGAGAAAGCCGAGCATTTGTATCATCCTGATTTCTGCCTGCCATGCAGGTTGATCAGGAGGCAAGTTATGTTCGTTAATGGGGCCGCTCGGTGCTAGTCGCAAACGCCTTCATGTTCGGGGCCTTCGGGAACAGTGCAGGCGTGTTGCTTTTTGCCTGTTCCGTTGCACTCAAAACATTTCGTTCCAGCATCGTCTTTTCCCTTGCCCTGACAAGCCGGGCAGGTGGTGTAGTCATCAACTCTCGTATTCTGGGCCATAATGAGTCCCCCTTTCTGGAGTTATGCTATACATTACTACTAGCACCCCAGTGTCAAGTGCACAAGCGACAGTTCCAGCCCGGATACCCGCAGCGGCAGCATACCGCGCCAGCTTTAGCGCGCTCGTCAGCGAGCGCACAGATGCCCGCCCAGCCCGTCAGCTCCCGCATTCTTCCTATCCACCCTGCCCCGCTGCCTTTCTGCCCTCCAGTCTCCACCCGCAGCCCAGCACTTTTGCTATCGCACAATGTTCACGCTTTTAGTGAAACAGATACCAGCATGACAACCAACGAGGGGGCATATAATAAAATGTACGCAGTTAACCATACAAACACTCTTACACATAAAAACCATGGAAGATATAAAACCCTATCTTGAAAAGGCCGAACAGTATCACGGGCACATTTGCAGCGGGCAGATTCTGGGCATCCGCATGACCCTGATGGCGCTAAAAGCATTAGGCATGTCGCCGCACGACGATATGCGCGATCTGGTTATCTTTCTGGAGACTGACCGCTGCGTTGCAGATGCTTCCTACGTGGTTACTGGTGTGACCGTGGGCCGCAGGCGGGTCAAGATGTACAGCTACGGCAAAACAGCCATGTCCTTTCTGGATCTGAAAACTGGCAAGGCCGTGCGCGTCAGCGTCATCACCTCCGACAGACCGCCCCACCATGCGGACAAAACCGCCCAGCTCGCTTTTTGGGAAGGCTACGCCGACAACGACATTTTTTCCTGCCAGCCTGTGAGCATCGCCATGCCCGAGGGCGAATTGCCCGGCCCGCCCGCGCGCATTGCGACCTGTTGTGTCTGCGGCGAAGACGTGCTGGATTGCAAGGAAATTGTGCAGGATGGCAAAACATACTGCCGGGCATGCCTCAATGGCGCATATTACAGCCCGCTTGGGTGCAGCCATGCATAACCGTTGGCATTTGTATGACGAACTGATTGATTCCGTTCCGTCAAAGGAGCTGGTTAAATCCTTTGTTTACGGCGATCACTGGCTGATGGTGGAATCAGACGCCGGGGGCGTGGGCATGGCCCAGCATTTCCCGACCATGCCGGGCGTGCAGGATCCCTCGCTCTCCTCATATGAAATTGTCGGCCAGCCCTTGCGCAAGGTGGCCAAACGCCTAAAATCGTGGGATTTCAATCAGGCCTCCATCGGCCTTGCGGCCCTTAATGCAGCCAACAACACTCTGGCCCTGCGGCCAGAAAGCCCCATCCAGCCCGGCATAAACCGCATGCCCGGAGATGCCTTCAAATTTTTTCTTGCAGAGGCTACAGGTAAAAAAGTTGCGGTGATCGGGCATTTCCCCGGTTTGCACATGCTGCGCCAGCACTGCGACATGTGTATTCTTGAGCGCAATCCACAGCCCGGCGACCTGCCCGACGCCGCAGCGGAATATATTCTGCCGGAGCAGGATATTGTTTTTGTCACAGGCACAACATTCATCAACAAAACCATCACCCGCCTGCTGGAACTGACCCGGAAGGCCAAGGTTTTCATGGTCGGGCCAAGTACGCCCATGCATCCCCTGCTGTTCCGGCACGGCTTTGCTTCGCTTTCCGGCCTGGTGGTGGAAAATGCCGCTGGCGTGGCCCGCGCCCTTAAAGACAACAACTGCGAGGCCATTTTTGCCAGCGGGGGCCTCAAGGTAAATTTGCTGCCCGGCGGTGCCCAGTGAATATTGAATCTTTTGAGAAGCTTTGGGTCGATTATCGGCCCGACCGCAAGGATGCGCTGGATTTCTGGAACAAGCGCGCCCCCTCGTTCAACAAGCGCATCCGCCGCAAAACTGCGGACGAACACCGACAGCGCCTGATGGAGCACCTTGCGCGCAAGGCTGGCCTTGACCGCAACAGCGCGGTGCTGGATATCGGCTGCGGCCCCGGCGCGCAAAGCCTTGAAATGGCCCCGCTGGTGGGCCGGGTGGAGGGCTTCGACCTTGCGCCCAGCATGATTGATCTGGCAAAGACCAATGCCGTTGAAGACAATTGCCCCAACGCCTGCTTCCGCGTTCTGGACTGGCAGGCGGCAGACATCGACAGCATGGGTTGGCGCAAACAATTCGATCTGGTTCTGGCATCGCGCACGCCAGCCATCAACAACCGCGCAACGCTGGAAAAGATGATTGCCGCCTCCAGCCGCGCCTGCTGCATGATCACGCATGTGGAAATGCGCCATTCCATTAGGGATCAGCTCAAGAACATGCTCGACTGGGACGAACAGAAGGCCCGCATTGCCCGCAGTTTCTTCTGTGCATTCAACATGCTGTTTCTGATGGGTTTTTATCCTGAAGTGGAATACTTTGACCGCGCGTGGGAAAGCGAAACGACCTTTGAGGATGCGGAACTGATGCATCTCAATTATTTCAGCAGCATGATGACAATTTCTGACAGCCTGAAAGCCGAAATGCGCAAAAAGCTGGCAAGCCTCTGCCGCGACGGGATTATTCAGGAAAAGGTGGAATCAAAGCTGGCCGTCATGTTCTGGAAAATATAGCTCACAGCGCCCGGCCACTGGCTGGGCCTTTTGCTATTTGAGGCTGAACTGAATGGGAACAACCACGCGGGCGGCCTGCGGCGGGGGCGCAAAGGGGGATGCCCGGTGCACGGCTTCCAGCGCCGATTCGTCCAGCGAATCAAAACCGCTGCTGGTGCGCAGCTCCACATTTTGCGCCGAGCCGTCCCTGGTGATGGTAAAGGCCACATACACAAGCCCCTGAATGCCCATGCGCTTGGCTTGCGGGCTGTATTCCAGGTATTTGCGGATGCGCTTTTTGATGTATTCGTAATTGCCCTTAAGGTAGCCCCCGGCATCACCCTGCCCTTCACTGGCGGCCCCGTTGCCCTGACCGCTGCTGCCGCTGCCGCGCCCCTGCCCTGATCCCTCTGCCAGCGACATGCCCTGCCCTTGCAGTTTGCTCTGGCTTGCGCCGCTGCCAGCGCCCGACTCTGCGCCAGAACTTGCGCCAACAGCAGTGGCAGACGGTTTCAGGTCGGCGACTTTGGCTGTCGTATTGTTGTCCGCCTGTTCCCGGTGCTGAACATTCTGTTCCTTGCGGGGCGTGGCTTTTGTAATTTTTTCGACCTTGGCGGGGTACGGTTTTTCCTTGGGTGACGCATCGGCTGTTTTTTTTGCCGCCGCTTTTTCGGCAAGCCGGGGTATGGCAAGGGGAGATTGGGAATCCGCCACGATGGGTTCGACAGATTTTTCCTGCTGTTGGGGGGCTGGGCTTGTTTCTTTTTGAGCGGCTACCGCCTCTGCGGCAGGTGCCGCCACATCCACCTGCGATGCTGCATCCTGTTCCGTCTGGGCGCTGCCGCCGCCAGCTCCGGCGGGTTCTCCGGCGGAGCCTGAACCGGGCTCGCCGTAAGTCAGGGTAATCACCACCCCGTCAAAATCGCCATTGCCCGCTGGCTGCAACAGACTGCCCAAAAACCATATCATCCCCAGCACGACAAGATGCGCCGCAAATGAGGCCGCAAAAAACCACGGGCCTTTGGTATGCGGCTTTACGGGCGGTTCCTCAAGATAGGGAGCGGCAAAAATCTGCCTGTCGGCTGCGGGTTCCATACTCATGGCGCATCCGGTTCTGTAAGGTGCATCCAGCGCTGGGCCCTGGAGGGCAGGTTGTACAGCTCCTTGATCTGAGGCGCGGTAACAGTAGTGGAAACCGGGCCGTCCGCAACCACATGCCCCGCCTTGAGCAGTATGGCCCGCCCCCCCAGATACACCGCCTGTTCGGGATGGTGCGTGGTCAGTATGATCGCCGGCCCGGAGCCGGAAAGTTCGCCAATCAGCTCCAGCAGATGAAACTGGTTGCCGTAATCCAGCCCGGTAACAGGTTCATCCATAACAAGAGCCGAGCACTCCTGACACAAGGCACGCGCAATAAGCACAAGCTGCCTTTGCCCGCCGGATAGCTCCAGATAGGACTTGCGCGCGCAGCTTGCCATGCGCACCTGCTCCAGAGCGGTCATGGCCCTGCCCACATCATCGGCGGAAAACCTGAGCCAGGGGCTGCGGGCTGTGCGCCCCATAAGCACCACATCAAGAACCTGATAGGCAAAAACGCCCGTATGCATCTGGGGCACATAGGCCAGTGTGCGCGCAAGCTCCGCGCGCGATATTCCTTCCTGCGGGCGGCCTTCCAGAAAAATGCTGCGGGGCGGCACGGGCAAAAATCCCAGAATGGCCCGGAGCAGCGTTGTTTTGCCGCAACCGTTGGGGCCAAGCACGTTCACCACTTCTCCCCGGCCCACGCGCAGAGAAACCTGCTGCAGCACAGGCGGGGCATCAAAATAGCCAAGGGTGAGGTCACGCACTTCAATCATAGCGTCTCTTCCAGTCGTACCACAGGCTAAAGGCAAACAGCGGCAACAGGATGATTGAAGTGGCAATGCCCAGCGGCAATTCCACAGTCCAGATCGTGCGGATGAAGGAATCCGTCAGCAGAATAAAGAGCGCGCCGCCCAGAGCTGAATTCAGCAGGCCAAGGCGATTGTCCGGCCCGCAGATAAAACGCATCACGTGCGGAATGACAAGTCCAACCCAGTTGATGACGCCCGCCATGACAACAGTCAGCGAGCACGCCAGCGTGGCAGCCGCAATCAGTTGCATCTTCATGCGCACGCTGTTCACGCCAAGGGCCATGGCCTCGTCGTCGCCCATGGAAAGCGCGTTCACGACCTTGCCGTTAAGGCAGATAAAGGCCAGAGCGCTGAGCATGAGCGGCCCGCCCCATACAAGGTGGCGCGGCTCTGTGCGCGAAAGCGAGCCCATGAGCCAGTAAACAATTTCTGGCAACTGCCTGTTGGGGTCTGCCACGTACTGCACAAGCGAGGTCAGGGCCACAAAAAAGGAGCTGCTGACCATGCCGCCAATGAGCAGGGCAAGAAAGCGCGCCTTTGGGTAAAGCATGGAAAAAAACAGGGCAAGCCCCACGCCCAGCGCGCCGCCAATAAAGGCCAGCACCTGTGTGGCCGCCATGGATGAAAAAGCCAGAATGCCCACGGCCCCGCCAAAGGCCGCCCCGTGCTGCACACCCAGAATACCGGGCGACACAAGCGGATTCTGAAACATGGCCTGGTACACGCTGCCAGATACCGCAAGGCTTGCGCCCACCAGCAGAGCCGTGACAATGCGCGGCAGCCGCAGATTAAAAAACAAAAACAGCACCTGCTTTTGATCCGGGCTGAGCGTGTTGCCAGACCATGCATCGGCAAGCGCGCGGCAGAGCGCGCCCATGTCCAGAGGGTAGCGCCCCATGTGCAGCGAGAGCAGCACTGCGGCAACCAGCATCACCCCCAGCCATAGCAAAATTTTTTCAGAACGTGCCATAAGGTTCAAAAAGCTCGTTTATCTGCGCATCGCTCAGATCCAGATTAAAAAAAAGTTTCATGAATCGGCGGCTCTCAGCCTTGATATCCGCAGCGTACAGGTCGGGGTGCAGCAAATTTGCCAGCCATTGCACGCCCATAAGCCGCATATAGGTTGCAGGGCGCTCTATCCAGCTGAAGGGGCCGCGCGGGATAAAATACACCCTGCCCGCTTGCACCGCAGGCAAGGCCGACCATTGAGGGTCTGTATGTATCCGGCGCATGAGATTGGGGTGGAATACCAGCACCACATCCGGATTGTAGGCCATAACCTGTTCAAAGGTGACCTTGAGCTGAGCGTTTTCCGTGCCGGGCGGGCACATGTGCACACTGTCCGCGCCTGCGGCTTCGAGCACCTCCGAACGCACGGAATCCTTACAAACAGATGCAAGCCCGTTGGCCTCCAGCGCTACATACACGCGCGTGCGCCGTTCTGAGGGCAGATTTTTCATGGCCGCCGCCACCCGGTTCAGCGTTGCATCAGCATACGCAGCGAGGCTCTGCCCGCGCTGCTCGCGATTATACAGCCGCCCCATTGTCAGAAAGCAGGCCGCCATATCCTTCATGCTGCCGCCTTGGGCGGTGGATACCTTCATGCCTAGGCTGGTCAGGGTCTGCTCTATGGGCAAATGGTCGTGCATGCTCATGGAAAGGTAAAAGGCCTTTTTGATACCGCTTGCCAGCAGCATTTCCCTGTCAGGAATAAAGCCCTGCCCATACCATCCGCCCAGAATGGGCAGGTCGTGATACTGGGGAGGAATAAATTTTTTTTCATAATCCCGCAGGGGGGTGTTCCAGGCTGCAAGCAGCTCCGGCGCAAAGGCGTAAAGCGTGAAGGCCGAGGGCGGCGTGGGGCAATAGACACTTCTGGCATCGCCGCTGACGGCGGACTCTGCCGCGCGTGCGCCGCCGGAGCAGGGCAAAAAGGCCGCAAGCATAAGCGTTGCCAAAAACAGAAATGTACGGCGAATCTGCATGATGTTGCCCCAAGTGGGGCCGCCTGCGGGCGGCCCCACCCGATTAAGATTAATGTATTAGAATGTTGCGGTAACACCCATAAAGAAGCTGCGGCCAGGCTCCGGATAATAGGCGCTGTACGCATACTCCTGATCAAACATGTTCTTTACGCCAGCTTCCACGGAAAAGTTCTTGTTGATATCGTAAACAGCCTTGAGGTCCACGGTGGTGAAGCCGGGTGCCTTGCGGTAATACGTATCGTAAGGGGCACTGTTCCAGTAGAAGCCGCTGCTCATGTTGACCTGCGGAATAATTGAGAATCCTTCCACAGGCGTGATGACGCTGTACAGGGTGCTTGTAAGCTCGGGCAACTGGGTAAGCTTGTCGTCGTTGGTGCAGTTGTTCCAGTGCATGTAGTTGAACACTGCCCCCACGCTCACATACTGGTTGAACACAGCTTCCGCGCCAAGTTCGTAACCGTAGAAGGTGGCCCGGTTCAGGTTGGAGAACGACATGTTGCCAGAAGTACCCTGCGAGGTGATCAGGTCGGTCACATCGCTGTAGTACACGCTGCTGTTGAGCTTGAGCCAGTCGCCAAAAATACCCTTGTAGCCCAGCTCGTAATGATAGGCCTGTTCGGGGTTAAGATCGGGGTTGGCCGGAGTGCCGTTCGTGCGCATGTAGCGCTCGCGCATGGTGGCAAAACGCGATTTTTTGGCAAAGGTGGCGAACACCTCATGGTGTTCCGTCAGGTCATAGAAGGCCCCGACCTGATAGTTGAACAGGGTCTTGGGGTCGCTCAACCCGTCCTTGTAGGAATTCATGTCGCCCGTGGTGTGATCGCGACTTTCAAGAGTCTGCGGAACCATGGTGCTGAGACTGCTGCCGAAAACCAGGGTGAGCTTGTCCACGGGCTTAAGGGTGTATTCCGCGCCCAGATCCGTGTAGGTTTCCGTGATGTGCTCATCCAGCTGCGAACCCACATCCGCAGCCTTTTTCTTGAGCTTCGGCTTCACGCCGGTGTCGTCAAACACGCTGTAGTCATTGTATTCTTTGTGAGAAAGAAGGCGATAACCAGCGGAAAGGGCGATCTTGTTGGCGGGGTTGAAGGTATAGTCAAACGTCAACTGACCGCCAGTGGTGAACTGGTCATACGTCTTGTCCGCGGAATCCCGTTTGGTCATGGACACGTCGGTGTAACTTTTTGAGGTGTCCTGATGCCAGTCGTAATAGGCAACAGCCTTCAGGTGCGCCTTGCTGCTGAGGTTAAAATTGCCATTGGCATACACGCGGCTGGTTTCATACTCCGGCCATTCCCAAAAGCGCTTGTAAGGATAGGTGGTTGAGTCGCCAATGCGGGTCTGGGCGGCATCAAAGGGCTGTCCCTTCTGAAAATGCTGCCGCGTGTAGCCCACCATAACATCCACATCATCATTGGGCGTCCAGCCGCCAATGATGTTGCCGGAGAGGGTCTGATTGTCCGAGTTGCGCGCGCGGCTGCCCGGCTGATAGGGTGCGGAGTCAAAACTGGCAGGATAGGTAAAGAAATTCTGGTTGTTGAATATGAACGTTCCCTTGAGGTAGTAGAGATCCTGCTTGGTTCCCACGCTTGCCGCAGCCATTTGACCCTGATTCTGCACGTTGCGGTCAAAAAAGTTCATGTACTTGGCGGTGGCTTCAAACTCTTTTTTGGGTTTTGCCGTACGCAGGTTCACTGCACCCGCAAGGTTGTTGTTGCTGATCAGCAGGGGCGAGCTGTAGCCCTTGGAGACTTCGATGGATTCAAGGCCATAGGTCAGGATGTTGTTGGCATCCCATTCGTTGCGATACGCGGTTGCAACGGGGATATCGTCAATATACAGGCCCACCTGATAACGGTTGGAGCCACGAATGCTGATGGTTCCCTCATTGCGGCCTGCAGAAGTTTGCAGGTTCACACCTTCCACGCCGCGCAGGGCTTCCCAGAGGTTTCTGGCGGTTTTCCGCTCTATGTCCACCTGGGTGATGTGGTCGATGGTATCCTTGGAAGCTGCCATTTCCAGAGGAGAAAGTTGAACTTCGCCATTACCTTCATTACCGGCGGATGCAGCACATGGGCTGCCTATGATCCCCAATAAAGCCATTACCGCCGCATGCCTTTGCCACTGTTTCATTGTGCCTCCAGATTTGAATCGTCTTCCCTGCCCTCTTCCTGCCAATTATTTAAAAATGCTTCTGATAATTAATATTTTATTGTGTAAACAACCAATTGAAGGGGGGCAACGGTGGCACGATATATTGGGAACCGTGATTATTGGTGAAGCTTGGGGAAGCGATCTCCTTAAATTTCAGGAGGAAAAGGTAATTAACTAACCATGCTGTTAAAAAAATAAAAAGCCAGCAGGACTCCTTAGCTTTCCGCAGGAGCTGCTGGCTTCAGTAAATTCTGGATGAGAAAAAAAGGAGAAATGTTCCGCCAATCGCGTAAAATGAGGATTGATGCTGCGGCGTTTCAACACTGGAGATAGTGCAATTGCACCCATCGCATATTGTGGAGAGGGGCACGGATAATTTTAACATTACAAATCAATAGACTAACAAATATACATAGCTTAATTTATCTGACTACAACAAATCTTTGACGGCCTCTCTGCCAAGGGCTATGTTTTATCAATGAATAAAGACAACCTTCCCGTGATTCGGCCCTGTATAAAATGCGGCAACTACCCCAAGCTTCAAACATCCAGACCTGAAGGCAGAACCCACGACATCTTCCGCCTCTATTGCGACTGCGGGAACTGTCCCTTGCAGTGGTCGGTCAGCGAATCTGCCGCCATTCGGCTCTGGAATTCCTACGTAGCATCCTGAGCATGCCTGCTCTACCCTCCGTCTTTTCTTGTTGGCCGCACCCTGCGGCATGCACAGTGATGATCCGCCCCCACAGTGCGACATATCCGGTTCCCCCCAAGACACATTGACCGGATGCACATGCTGGCGAGACCCTGTGCGCAAAAAAATAAACCTGTCGCCCCGCAGCAGGAGTAGTTATGAACAGCCCTGACAATGGCTTGCAACGCATATTGGCAGCGCCTCAAGATGACCTTGAAACTGTCTGGAAGCGGTTGCTCAACGCCATCGAGATCACAAAAATTCCTGTTTTTTCTGTCGTAGATCACAAAAAGAATGCAGTTGAAGCAGGCCTTGATATGACGGGCGCACGCGTGATTACCTTTGGCAATCCGGCTGTGGGCACAGCCCTCATGCTTGAAGCCCCGGAGGCAGCCCTTGATCTGCCCTTGCGCATTTTAGCGGTGGAAACGCCCCAGGGGGTTTGCCTGCTCTGGAATGACCCAGCTTGGATTGCGCGCCGCCACGGAATTGTCAAAAACGCGGACGTTGCACAAAAAATACAGAAGTTGATGGAGCGACTCACCCATGAGGCGGCTCAACATCAGTCTGGGGCTGGAAACCAGTAGAAAATTGCGGTGGCGGGTACGCCATAAAAAAAGGCGAGCCGGAAAACTCCCGGCTCGCCCCAATCGTTTGCTCCCAAAGAGTGGACTATTTTGTGCTGACGGACAACTCCTGCCCAGTCACCCCGCAGTAGACAAGTAAGAGCTCCACGCCCTCATCGCCCGTATAGCCATAGTGCGGCTTATTGACCATCTCCGCCAGAAAGTCCCCCTGCTTCAACTGCCGCTCCTGACCGTCCACCTCGCTTTTTACTGTCAGCGCGCCCGCATGCACATAGGCAATATTCGGCATTGGGTGAGTGTGGCTGCCCAGACGCGAATTGGGGGGAATCACAATTTTTACAATCTTGATGTCCGCATTCCCTGCCGGGTATGAGCCATAGGGCGTTCCATCCCAGGAGTGTTCGGCTTCAAACAGCACCGTCTTGGTTACGCCGGTGGCAGGGGCCACAGCGGCAACAGCCTGGCGCGCCTCAAACAGCACCGCGTCTCTGCCGCCCGCCCAGAAACCCGCAGCAAAAATGGCAATGCCTGCGGCCATGGCGAGGGCGTAATTCTTTTTAAACATGTTCTTCTCCTGCATGGTGCCGTTTCATAAAAACAGGGGAACAATCAATATATCTTAGCATATACAATTACTTACGTGCCGACATCAACCGGTATTTTGCCCCCGCCGCAGCCAGCGCAAAATGGTTGCAAACATTTGATCCGGTTCCACCGGCTTGGCAATAAAATCATTCATTCCTGCTGCAAAGCAGCGGTCGCGATCTTCATTAAATGCATTGGCCGTCATGGCAATGATGGGCAGGTGCTGAGCGGACGGCATCTTTCTAAGCTCGCGTGTCGCCTCCAGACCGTCCATATTGGGCATCTGCATATCCATCAACACCAGGGCATGGTAGCCGGGGCTGGCTTGGCGCACCTTGGCGAGGGCTTCCAGCCCGTCACGCGCAACCTCTACTTCAAGCAGGGCCTCTGCCAGTGTTTCTGTTGCAACAATCATATTTATTTCATTATCTTCCACAAGCAAAATACGGCTGCCTGCAAAATTTACTGAAATTTCCTTGCAGGCATCCTTGATCTGCTCTTTGGCCTTAACAAGGCTGGCGTCTTCAACTTTGTCAAAAACCGCTGTAAACCAGAACGTGCTGCCCTGCCCCAATGTACTATGGGCCCCGGCCTGTCCTCCCATGAGTTCTGCAAGTTTTCTGGTAATGGCCAAGCCAAGGCCCGTGCCGCCAAAACGCTTGGACATGGAAGAATCAGCCTGCTCAAAGGGAGCAAACAGGTTTGGCAGTTGCACCTCGGCAAAGCCTATGCCGGTATCTGTCACCTCAAAGCGAAGTCTCACGTGCGATTCCATTTCCGCGTCCATCAGGGTACGGATGGCAACACTGCCCGAGGGGGTAAACTTGATGGCATTGCTCACCAGATTGAGCAGGGCCTGCGTAACGCGCAGGGCATCGCCCTTGAGCGCGCAGGGCACAGGATCAGATTCCACGTGCAGTTGTATGCCCTTGGCAGAAGCGCTTTCTGCCATGATTGACACCACATTGTCAGAGATAGCCCTTATATCCATCGGTTCGGCAACAATAACCAGCTTGCCGACTTCAATCTTTGAAAAATCAAGGATATCATTGATAATGCGGAGAAGATGCCTGCCTGAAGCCTGAACGCGCTCCAGCTTTTCCGTTGTATCCTTATCCTGCGTTTTTTTTCGCAAAAGGTGGGCAAGCCCGATTATGGCGTTCAACGGTGTGCGTATTTCGTGGCTCATGCTTGCCAGAAAGACGCTCTTGGCGGCATTGGCAGCTTCGGCCTGCTCACGGGACAGCGCCATCTGAGCCATTGCTAGGCGTTCATTTGTGATGTCGTCAATAACAGACACTATCCCCTTGGAGTGGTCAGCCGGATCAACCGCCGTGCCTGTCATGCGCGCCCAAAAAAGGGTTCCATCGCGGCGCACCAGTTCTTCTTCCCTGCAATAGGTTTCACCGTTCCATATCCGCTCGTAAGAAATTTTGCCCGCATCAAGGTACGCCTCGTTGTCTACATACCATATTCTCACGGATTTACCGATCATCCCGCCCTCAGGCCAGCCAAACATTTCGTGCATTCTGCGGTTGCCGCGAATGATTGTGCGGTCGGCAATCAGCGCTATGCCTGAGCTGGCGCAGTCGTATATGGTCTGCAGCACAGCCGTGCGCGCGGCAAGCTCGGCAGAGCGACTGGCTACCTGCTCCTCCAGTTGATCGTTAAGCGCGGCAGTGGCCTGCTCCGCCCTTTTGCGTTTTTGATTCTGTATTGCCAGAGCAATGGACAATGCAGACAAAATGGCAATGGCTACCGCAGCGGCAATTACCGAATTGCGGTATTCGCTCCAAATGGTTCGCGGGCGGTTCAATATTATGGAATCTGGGGGTAACTTGGTGGTGTCGGCACCCCAACGCAGCAACTGAACCCAGTCAAACATGGGCTGCGGCAGCACTGCGGCATCTGTGTTGTCTGCATCAATTTTACGGATTCCGGTCAGAAACTCAAAACCGATTTTGCCTACTTGCCGCCCAACCTCTGTGGTCATTACAACAGACCCCCCTAATGCACCCTGGAGGACATGCGCATCATAGAGGGCCAGCACTGGCGCGTTTGCCAGCCTGGCGACATCGGCGGCCACTTCTGCGGGAACAAAGCTGTGTCCGGTACTGTCTTTGTAATAAGTTCCAAGCAAGACAAGGGTATTGGGGGGCAGCGACGAAATCCGCTCCAGCATTTCTGCATAGGACAGTGCCGCAGTATCCTCCATCTCGATATTTTCTGGCAATGCGGCCCGGGCCGAAACCACCTGAGTATGGAATAAAGACTGTTTGTTGTATGCTCCGGCAACTACAACCAGCTGATGCGTTTGCGGAAAAAGATCGAGCCCATAGCGGAGCGTTCCGGCAATATCCCAGCGGCTGCCCACATACAGAACTGAGTGCGGGCGACCGCGCCACGATACCGCAGGATTCGATATCTGGGTTGCCAGAACTGGCACTTCAAGCGGCACCATGCCAGCGCACTCATATGCAAAAAATTCCAGCGCAGCCTGATTTTGCACCACCACCAGCCCAATGTCTGCCTGGGCAATCTTTTCCTGCAATACGGATGCAAGCCTGGAGCGCCAATAGGTGCTGTCGTTGCGTACAAGGTCGAGCATTTCAACGTAAATATCGTTGAAACTCAGGCCTTTTTCCCTGAGGACTTCAACGGTTCCGGCAGCCATGTTGTCTGTAACAGGCAGGCCATATTGCGACCCGGAAAGAATGAGCACGGACTTGTGCTCTGCGGTTTGCGGCCTGCCCGATTGCCTTTCCGACTGCATGCCTTGCGCATTGGCCGTGGCGGCGCTTGCCGCGAGGGTGGAAAAACCGGTATCAGAAACCAGTAACAGGGCGCATCCCATGATAACCAGACACATTGCAGCAATGCGCAGGATAGATGGACGATGAAAACTGCTCTTCGGCAGTTTCACAATGGGTAGCAGTGATTGCATCTATTCACCCCTGCGTCGCAAGCCCATTTATAAAACGAGGAATCTGCGTAAGGGTGCCTGCCGTGCGCGCTGCGCACCTCGTGGCTTCTGATTACATCTTGTATTTTATAGTAAATACATCCAGGGGCGAAGTCCAGCTACTACAGGTTGCGCAATCCGTGTGAATAAACGGTTTAGCCTGATATTATAATATGTTAATTTGTTTAATTTTTCAACGACCAGGCATATTTCAAGTGTTGCAGATATTCAAAGACCTGCAATACACCTACACATGTTACTATTTTTTATTATTATCTTGCATTGCGCTACACAAAAAAATAGTAGCATGCAAACGATACTAAAATACACCGCAAAAGGCAGTGGGACAATACAACTACAGATGCGCTTCTTTGTAAAATTCATCCGGCTTGAGAATAAAAATTTCATCGCTGTTCTTGTCAAAAGAAAACAGGCCCCGTTCCTGCGCCTGCCGCATCACCTTGTATAGGGTGATGCGGTGCATGCCGAGCAGATCAGCCATATCTCGGTAAGAAATATCGCGTTTGGCCCGCAGCGGTTCTGAGCCCGGCACAATCCGTGAAGCCAAAAATTTACAAATACGCGTAAGGTGCGATTCCATACATAATGAAACAGCATTTTTTGACAATAGTGTAACTTTTACACTGTAGCTTTTGCAAAGATTAAAAAAAAGTTCAGGATTTTCCATACCCAAACGATGTACATCTTCTCTGGTAAATGTACAGATATAGCAGTCTTCTGCGCAATCGTGAAAAAAACGCACCTCGCCTTGCCCTGTGGCTACACTTTTATCCCCGTCCATAAACATTGGTGTTTCATTAAAGCATGAGCCATCGCCAAGGTACCAGAGCGTTTTTTCACTTCCATCAGGGGCCAGAGCCATAAGGCGAACTCTGCCACTCACCAGAAAATACATTTCTGGCTGATTGTCATAAAATTTATGCCCCTTACGAAACAGGCGCGGCTTTGTGAGCGCCACGCTTCGCCAACACTCATTTTGTCTGAGCAATTCAGTAAATGACACGTCAGCCCCCTGGGAAAGTGATGAACTCAAGGCGTTATGCGGAATTCCGGCCTCTATCATGCCAGCGTTCCACATGCTGTTTTGGAACCTACCGTACCCTTTTTGTGAATTATGTTGCAAGGACAACGTTTTGACCATTTATCTTGTGGCAGCATTCCAGCGTACACGGTCAAAGGCCTCAGGGCAGTGACCAGCCATCGTGAGACTTTCACTTCGGCATTGCGTGTTGTTGCACTACTTGCCGGAAAGCCTTCAACGGTTCAATGTAAGCACATTCAGCCCACTCGAGGAGGTTGTCATGGGACACCCGACTATCTATCCCACAGGCGTAACGGTCTATAATCCGGAAAAAGCCTGGAGTGGATTCACCATCATTCAGGCACCGGACAACGGCGCTTTGCTTCTTGGCATGAACGGTCATGAAATTCGCATGTGGAAGGACGTTCACGGCTTTCCCAACAAGATGTTCCCCGGCGGCATGCTCATGGGCAGCACCGGCACACGCCACCCCAAGCACGGGCTTCAGGATCAGCTTGATCTTGTACAGATCGACTGGGACGGAAAAATCGTGTGGAAGTTCGACCGCGCCGAATTTGTAGAAGATCCCGGCCAGAAGGCTCAGTGGATGGCGCGTCAGCACCACGATTTCCAGCGCGAAGGCAGCTCCACAGGCTACTATGCTCCCGGCCAGGAACCCAAGATCGACTCCGGCAACACCCTGGTGCTTTGCCACAAAAACACTGTGCAGCCCTACATCAGCGACAAACCGCTGGTTGACGATGTTATCTACGAAGTCACCTGGGACGGCGACATCGTGTGGGAATGGAACTGCTCTGACCATGCGGAAGAAATGGGCTTCACCGAGGCCGCGCTCAATGCCATGTGCCGCGACCCCAACTACCGGGGCGGCACCCTCATGGAAGACGCCCCCGGCGTGGGCGACTGGATGCACGTCAACTCCATGTCCACACTTGGCCCCAACAAATGGTTTGAGGCTGGCGACGCCCGCTTCCACCCCGACAACATCATCATTGATGGACGGGAAACCAATATTATTCTCATCCTGGACAAAAAAACCGGCAAGATTGTCTGGCAGCTTGGCCCGGACTATGACCGCAGCCCCGAAGACAAGGCCATCGGCTGGATCATTGGTCAGCACCACGCGCACATGATCCCCCGTGGTTTGCCCGGCGAAGGCAATATTTTGGTATACGACAACGGCGGCTGGGGCGGCTACGGCAACCCCAATCCTGGCGCGCCCAAGGGCGTCAAGGCGGCCCAGCGCGACTACTCCCGCGTGCTGGAAATAGATCCCGTGGCCCGCAAGATTGTGTGGCAGTATACGCCGCATGAAGCAGGCTTCCTCGTGCCACTGGATGCCAGCCGTTTTTACAGCCCCTTCATCAGCTCTGCCCAGCGCCTGCCCAACGGCAACACGCTTATTTGCGAAGGTTCCGATGGCCGCGTTTTTGAAGTGACGGCAGAACACGAAATCGTGTGGGAATACATCTGCCCCTACAAGGGCCACATCAGCCTGCCCATGAACTGGGTGTACCGCGCCTACCGTCTGCCCTACTCCTGGGTGCCGCAGGCGGATGTGCCGGAGGAAAAAGCCATTGAACCTCTGGAAGTCAAAACCTTCCGCGTACCCGGCGCGGCCCCGTTTGGCCCCATGTCTGAAGTCAAGGTTGAAGGCACCATCGGTTACTACAGTGGCGCAGGGCACTGCGTAGCAGCAACGGAATAGAAACCTGTTCGCCATACCTTCCTTGCAGGGGTTCCGTCTTCGGACGGGGCCTCTGTTTTTTTATGGATGAAGCCCCGCTTAAAGCCTGCTCCTCTGGCAAGCATGCTCCGCCGCCCAATTTCAGGTTAGGAGGCTGCCTGTATCAGCTTAGGAAAAGGCAAAAAATTTAAGGAAGCCCCCCACAATATGTCTCCACTACCCAATTTTCGCCATAGAAAAGGCGGGAGAGCAAGCTCCCCCGCCACATCAGCCCAAGGGCTGAAAAAAATCAGAACTGGTAACGGAAGGTCAGCGAAACCCGCCAGTTATCCCGATACTGCGAATCTTCCACGCCACGCCACGTGCTGCCGTCAAGATGCAGGTTCACGTAGGCGGCTTCCACATTCATCAGCAGGTTGTCGTAAATCTTGTAGGTATTGGACACGCTGCCTTCCCAGGCATGGTCGGTGGTGGTGAGGTAGGCCATGGGGCCGTCAGCCCTGCTGGGATAGCTCGTCATATTGGCCTTACGGGGCATTTCCGCACTGTTGGTGCCATGAAAATACGCAAGCTTGAAGGTGTGGGTCAGGTCGTCAATAAAGCTGACATCCTTGATGGTACCCACAATACCCGCCAGACCGCCGGGATTGTGCCCGAGAACCTTCCAGGTATTGAGATCAAAGAAGCCGCCGCCAAAACCCAGCGGAGTGACCGGCCAGGGGGAGTTGAACACAGGCAGACGTTCTGAACCGTTGTAGGGGTTACTGTCGTCGCCGCTGCCGTACCAGGCGGTGATGCCAGGGACGCCCCAGTCGCATTTGTAATCCACCCGCAAGGCCGCGTACCAGCCCTGACGCACGAGATCAAAGGTCTTGGTCTGTCCCGTGGAGCTGAACTGGGTGTAATCTTTCAGCTCGCCCATATCCACGCGGCCATAGGTGAACTCCGCCGCGATGTCAAAAGGCTCGAAAGTCGTGACTTCAGAGGTCAGTCCGCCCCAAAAACCATTGCCCCAGGTATTGTTTGCATTGCGATATTTTTTTTCAAACGTGCTGAAGTAGTTGCCGCCGCTGCCAAGCACAGGCATGAGCCCGCCACGCGGGGCGTAAATGGCAGGTTCGCGCTGATCGGTATTGGTGTTGATGCCGCGCAGGCTGTTCTCGCCAATGAGGCCGTACATGCCCCAGGGGGTTATCTTCATGCCGTTGCCGGTGATCGGCAAGGTCAGCGCCAGCAGATCAAGGTTATCAAGGTAGTTTTTCTGCGTCTGTCCGTTTTGCGTAATTTCCGAATTATCGTTATATGGCCGCGCCCAGAAGCCCGTCAGCCCCATCTTGTAATCACCGCTGCTCACCAGGGGAGAGCTGACGGTCACCCCCGTGGAATACTGGCCGTACACCGCGCTCCAGCCAGTCACATAACCGGGCAGAAGCTGCGGCTGCATACCCATGCGCACCTTTATATCGGTCTTGGGCACGAGCCAGTCAATGTACGCATGCCGGACGCCAAGATTTTTTGAACTGTCCGCTCCAAGAGATGCGCCGTCGCCGGATTTTCCCCAGTTCATGGTGCCAGTGCCTACAGTGAACATCAGGCTGCCGGACACGTTTTCGCTGGCAATGGCGTCTATCTGGGTGCGCAGGCGCTCGATCGCGCCGAAGGTGTCGCTCCCTTTAATCCCGCGCGGCATGACATTGGATGCTTCAAAGCTTACATCAAATGCCCCCTTGACCTTGAAATCAACCGCCTCGGCCGCTTCCGGCGCAAGTAGCAAGCCCCCGGCAAGCAACACTCCCAGTACGTTGTTGCGAACAGCTTTCATCATTCCTCCTGTGCAAGTTGGTGCAACCATACAGAAACCTCTTCCAGTAATGCTCTGTAATGGCGCTTTCCGAAGGCCTGCACCGTTGCCGCAACAACGTTTTTTGAAAAAAGTTTATTTTTTCACAATCAATAGACATCACCTCTCAAAAACAACTCAACATGCTATTTTAAAAGAGTATTTTTATAAATGTGAAAAAAATATTCAGAAAATGTTGCCACAACAACGTCACCAGCACCACTGCTAGCCTAGTTTTTTGAACCAACACGGCAGTGGATGATTTTTTTCACAAAAAATGCAAAATGGCAGACAATGAAAAGGAGAGGCGCAATGCAGGATTCGCCGCGCATCAGCAATAACTACTTTGACGGCCTTGCTGTTACAGGACGCCACAAGGCTGTGTTCTTTATCATTATGGTCGCATACTTTTGCGAACAGATGGATAACTGGAATTTCGGCTTTATTGCCCCGGCGCTGATGCACAACTGGGGGCTAACCATGAAGGACATCGGAACCGTGACCTTCTGGTATTTTGCCTCCATGACCCTCGGCGGATTTGTCGGCGGATTTATCTCGGACATCATCGGGCGGCGCAAAACCTTTCTCATTGCCATCACACTGTTTTCCACAGCCTCCATCATCAATGGCCTCACGGACAGCTTCCACGTATTTGTGGCATCACGCGCCCTGACAGGTTTTGGCGTGTTCTGCCTCATGGTGTGTTCGCAAGCCTATATCGCAGAAATGGCCCCGGCCGAGAGCCGTGGCAAATGGCAAAACA
>NZ_CABSIF010000019.1 GCF_902477725.1 uncultured Desulfovibrio sp.
GGGGCCGGTTATGGGGCTACGCCCCCTTCTCGGCCCCCCTTGCATCCCCCCCGAAGCACCCCCTTGAGTTTTCAGCTTCCACAAACCGGCGAGGGCAACGCGGCCATAGCTGCGGGAGCTTCCCTCGCTCGCTGCGCTCGCTCAGGTGATCTCCCTCCGCGCCGCGTTAATGCCAGAGTACACTTTTGCTTTGAATGCTATTCCGCTTCAGCCAACATCCCTCAATTCTTGGACTAACTACAAAATACTTCGCTCTTTGCCCCGTGGTACTCTGCCTGCATAAAGCTTAGACAAATCCAAATAGCAAACAAAGAGACCTGCAAAATCTTCGTGTTACTTGCGGTGATGCCCGTTACCATTCAACCATGGTCAGACGGAAAATTTACTAGTCAGAAAAAAAGCCCTCCATCAGAAGCTGGTCGTGGAGTCGCCTTCCTTAATCTCGCCGGAGCGGATGCGGAGGCGATGGCTGGTGTTGGGCGAATTTGCAAAATACGCGTTTTGCGGCCTGAAAAGAAAGCGCCGGGATTTTGAGCGCAGCGTACTCAAGTACGTGAGCATCAAAATCCCGGCGCTGACGCATTCAGGGTGCAAAAGTCGGGTTTGCGTAAATCAGCCTGACAGGCTCACCCACACCACCAAGCTCTTCCGACTCTTTTGCCTTTTCTGACTTTCTTGCCTTTAACTGCCTTTCACCCACTAGCCGTCATCAGAAGCTGGTCGTGACGTCGCCTTCATTAAACTCGCCGGAGCAGCGCGGAGGCGATGGCTGGTGTTGGGCGAATTTGCAAAATACGCGTTTTGCGGTCTGAAAAGGAAGCGCCGGGATTTTGAGCGCAACGTACTCAAGTACGTGAGCATCAAAATCCCGGCGCTGACGCATTCAGGGTGCAAAAGTCGGGTTTGCGTAAATCAGCCTGACAGGCTCACCCCGCCGCCAAAACCCTCCTACTTCTCCCAATGCGCTCGCAAAATCACCCTAAATCTTCGTCACGCCATCCTTGTCAGCGCGATTCCCCGGCACAGGGGCCTTCTCTGGCGCTTCCTTGGGCGTGGGCGCTACCGGCGCAGGCTTTTCAGGAGCCACCGGAGTCTTCTGCAGCGCATACTCTCTGGCAGTGCTTTCCATCACGGCCTGCCCAACCACCAGCCACTTCTCGCCCACCTTGCGCAGGGCAAGCCAACTGGTCATGCGGGCGGGCGTAGTTGCCTGCGCCACCGCCGCATCGGCCCCAAGCTCGGTAACCTTGGCGGCCTTCAGACTCTCAGGCACCCACGGGCAGTCAGGAGTGTCAGCCTTGCCGCACTGGGCTACCAGCTCGCCCGTGCTCACGCCGCGCATATACTGCTTTTGCAAGCGCGCCTGCATATCCACAACGCTGCCCAAAAGGTCTTCCATACCGCCCAGCCCAAGCAAACGCCCCATGGAATCCAGGGCGTTGAGCGCCTGATCTTCGCGCGTCATATTTTTAATCTGGTTGGTTGCAAAGGGCTTCATGTCAATTTGCGCCAGAAAAGCCGCGCCGTCATTTTTGTTCAGGGCGTCGGCCACATCATTCAGCGCCTTCTGCGGGCCGGAAGTAACGCAGGCCGCAACCAGTGCGCCCATCAGCAGCACCAGCGGCAACAGCAAACCACGGCGAAACAACATCATAACTACCTCTCTTGCGCACAAAAAAGTTTGGGTTTGAATGCGCTTTGCTTATTCTACGCCGTGCGGGCGCAAATGCAAAGTGCATCCCGGCGGCCCAAGCCCCCTTGCGGGGCTTTTTTTCCTTGCGCCCTTCTGCTACACATGGGCCACACGCCGCGAACGGAACAAGCCATGAAACGCGGCGGCAGGAGGCTTAGAATGAAAGTCATCATCATGTGCGGCGGCAAGGGTACGCGTCTGCGCGAAGAAACCTCGGTCAAACCCAAGCCCATGGTCGAGATCGGCGGACGGCCCGTGCTCTGGCACATCATGTCCATCTATGCGCGCTTTGGCTTCAAGGATTTCATCCTGCCCCTTGGTTACAAGGGCGAGGTCATCAAGCAGTATTTCCATGATTACAACATCCGCAATACGGATTTTACGGTTGACCTCAAGAGCGGCAACATCACCACCTATCCCAATCCCATTGAGGACTGGCGCGTGACCCTGTGCGACACCGGGCAGGAAACGCAAAAGGGTGGACGCCTCAAGCGCGTTGCCAAGCACATTGACACCGACCGCTTTATGGTTACTTACGGCGACGGCGTTGCCGATATCGACCTGAACAAGCTCATCGAATTTCACAAGCAGTCGGGCAGCATCGGCACCTTTACCGGTGTGCGCATGCCCTCGCGCTTTGGCACGGTGCGCACCGATGCCAACGGCAAGATCCTTTCGTGGGAAGAAAAGCCCGTGCTGGACGAATTTATCAACTGCGGATTTTTCGTCTTCAAACGCGAATTTCTTGACTACCTCACCGAGGACGAAGCCTGCGATCTGGAAAAAGAACCCTTGCAGCGGCTGGCGGCGGAAGGGCAGCTTTCCATGTATCCGCACCCCGGCCAGTGGCAGTGCATGGACACGCTGCGCGACTCCATCAAGCTCAACGAGATGTGGGACGCGGGCAAGGCTTTCTGGATCTAAACGCCGCTTCGCAACACTTAGTTAAAGCTTCGGCTGCGGCCTGCCCGTAGCCGAAGCGTACTTCACAGGCTGCACATCCCCTTTCCGCGTCAGCCAACGCGCGAAAACCCAACGAGGAACCAACATGTTTGCCAACGCATATAAAGGACGCCGGGTCTTTGTAACCGGACACACGGGATTCAAAGGTTCATGGCTTGCGGCATGGCTGACCCAGATGGGCGCAGTGGTCGGCGGTTTTTCTGACTGCGTGCCCACCACTCCCTCGCACTACACCGCCATGGATCTTTGCGCGCACCTCGAGGCCGATGTACGCGGCGACATCCGCGACCGCGAGAGCATGATCAAGGCCATGCGCCAGTTCCGCCCCGATGTGGTCTTCCACCTTGCGGCGCAGGCACTGGTGCGCAAGTCGTATGACGACCCGGCCCTGACCTTTGAAGCCAACATGATGGGCACTCTCAACGTGCTTGAGGCTGTGCGCGCCTGCCCCGATGTGCAGGCCGTCATCATGATTACTTCCGATAAATGCTACCGCAACGATGAATGGGTCTGGGGCTACCGCGAAACCGACCACCTCGGCGGGCACGACCCCTACTCCGCCTCCAAGGGCTGCGCGGAGATCATCGCCCACTCCTATTTTGAAAGCTTTTTCAAGGAGGGCCCAGCCTGCGCCACCGTGCGCGCTGGCAACGTGATTGGCGGCGGCGACTGGGCACAGGATCGCATTGTGCCCGACTGCGCCCGCGCATGGGCCGCCGGGCAGCCTGTGCAGATCCGCAGCCCGTGGGCCACGCGCCCCTGGCAGCTGGTACTGGAGCCTCTTTCCGGCTACCTGTGGCTTGGCGCGCGTTTGCTGCTGGGCCTCAACGAGCCTTTCAACCTGCGCGGTCAGGCCTACAACTTCGGCCCTGCGGCAGACGTCAACAACACCGTCGCCGAAGTGGTGGATGCCCTTGCCCTGCACTGGCCCGGCTTTGCCAGCGAAATGGACAAGAATGGTCAGGCTGGCATGAAAGAATGCACCCTGCTCAAGCTCTGCTGCGATAAAGCGCTGGCACATCTGGGCTGGAAGGCCACCCTCACCTTTGAGGAAACCATCCGCTACACCGCCGAATGGTACCACTGCTTCTATCGGGGCCAGAACGGCAAACAGCCCCAGAACATGCTCGACTTCACCCTTGGGCAGATCGCGGCCTACGTCAACGCGGCCGAACAGCGCAATCAGGTGTGGGTAAAGTAATGAATACGGAAGAAATGACTGCGCAGGATGTGGGCATTGCAGGCGCACTGCTGCACCCCCTGAAGGTCATTCCGACAGAAGGTGGGCCGGTGCTGCACATGCTGCGCCCCGGTTCGCCCCTGTTGCCAGACTTCAGCAAGGGCTTTGGCGAAATCTATTTTTCAGAGGTGCTGCCCGGGCACGTCAAGGCCTGGAAGCGCCACACCCGCCAAACCCAGCACTTTGCCGTGCCTTCCGGCCTGCTGAAAATCGTGATGTATGACGACAGACCAGATTCCGAGACGCGCGGCGTTTTGTGCGAACTGGCCCTTGGCAGACCGGAACACTACGGCCTGCTGCGCATCCCCGTGAATGTGTGGTACGGCTTTACGGCTATGGGTGACGCTCCGGCGCTCATCTGCAACTGCGCCGACATCCCCCACGACCCCACCGAAGGGCAGCGACTGCCCGCCGATGACCCTTCCATTCCCTACACATGGAGTGAAGGAGGCGTATAACATGCGCTGCGGCGATCTTTTGCGCGAGGCATGGATTCCCCGCCCTGCCCTCGCGCCAAAGCTTACTTTCCGCCAACAGGCAAGGGCGTGGTGGCAGGCCTGCCGCCCGCCTTTTTTCATTACGGCGGCTATTCCGGTTACTCTGGCTCTGGCACTGACCTTTCGCCTGCAAGGGAGCATCCGGCCAGGGCAGTGGGCATCCTACGCCCTGCTGCTGGCTGGCTGCTTTATGGGCCTGACCATTGCCAATCTGGCCAATGACCTCTTTGATCATATTCTTGGCGTGGACGGCGGCGACAACATCGGTGGCTCGCGCGTCATCCAGTCCGGCCTTATCAGCCCGCGCCAACTGTCCATTGTTCTGCTCCTGCTTACCCCGGCAACGCTTGCCGTGGGCGGCCTGCTGATTCTGGGGCTGGCCCCGGCCCTGCGCCCCGCACTCTGGGCATTGAGCGTGTTCGCGGTGGGTTCCGCCGTTTTTTACGTGGCGCCGCCCATCCGCTACGGGCATCGCGCCCTGGGCGAAGTTTTTGTATGCCTGAACATGGGCTTTATCATGGTGAGCGCCAGCGCCACTCTGCTGCTGGGCCGTTTTGAACCGTGCAGCCTTGCGCTGGCATTGCCCGTGGGCCTGATGGTGGCGGGGGTGCTGTACTACCAGAGCCTGCCGGAAATCGAAACTGATCTGGCGGCAGGCAAGCATACTCTTGCCAATACTCTGGGCAAGGCCGGAGCATTTTTGCTGTTCCACCTGTGGTGGCCGCTGGTGTGGCTGTTGCTGTGCAACCTGTGGGCAGCGGGGCTGGCGGGCTGGCCGGTGGTGCTGTGTCTGGCAGGCCTGCCCTTTTATCTGGCCGCCTGCCGCCGTATCCGCCTTGCCGGGGATGGCGACTGGCTGCCGCTGGACGCTCACGGGCATCTGGTGCGCAAATGCTACCTCATCAGCGGCGCGGCCCTGATACTGGGCGTGCTGCTGTAAACGCGCACGGCTGCAATCAACTGAAAAAAGGGCATTCCTGGTTGCCGGTTTATACCAGCAATCGGGAATGCCCTTAAAAATGCATACACACCTGTTCAAGCCGGAGATTCTCCGGCTTTTTTTGCGCCTTTAGTTACGATGCGGACAGTCAATCATTGAAAATATTTCTTTGTTTCCGCTATGACTATAGGGCTGAGCACCAACAGTGCCACAAGGTTGGGAAAGGCCATACAGGCATTAGTGATATCGGCCATATACCAGATAGGCCTAATGGACAGATACGGGGCAACAGCTACGCACAAAATATACAGTATTTTGTAGCTCATTACGTATTTTACCCCGTCCGTCAGATACACAACGCACCGTTCTCCGTAGTAATTCCAGCCAATGATTGTTGTAAAAGAAAAGAATACCAGTCCGATGGAGACTACGTACATCCCCATGTCGCCGGACATGCCAGCATTGAATGCGGCGTTGGAGAGGATACCGCCGTCAAGCGTAGAACTTTCCAGCAAACCAGAGGTGATAATAACCAGCCCCGTCATGGTGCAGATGACAATGGTCGTGAAAAACACGCCGGTCATGGCAATCAGGCCTTGCCGCACGCCGGAATCAGACTTGGCTGCGGCCACCACAATGGGGGCGCTGCCAAGCCCGGCTTCGTTGGTATACACACCTCGGGCAATGCCGGTGCGCATGGCGGTCATTACAGAAACAATGACAGCGCCGGTAGCGCCGCCAGCCACGGCAGTCGGCTCAAAAGCAGACTTCACAACCAGAACAAAAGCTCCAGGAAGCGCCGCCGACTGGTTGAACAGCACATAGGCCGAAGCTGCAACGTAAAAGGCCGCCATCAGCGGCACAACGAATTCAGCCACGCTGGAAATGGACTTGATGCCGCCAAGAACAACGGCTGCGGTGGCAATTGTCACAACAGCGCCCACCAGTGAGATCGGCATATTGAAGGCATTGCTGACAGATTCCGTGATCGCATTGACCTGCGGGAATGTGCCGCAGCCCATCAGTGCTGTAACCGCGCCAAAAAATGCAAACAGCTTGGCAAGCCATTTCCACTTAATACCCATGCCCTGCTCAATGTAATACATGGGGCCGCCAGCTACTTCACCATTCTCGTCTATGGAGCGGTATTTGATGGCCAACACGCCTTCAGCGTACTTTGTGGCCATGCCAAGAACAGCCGAGACCCACATCCAGAAGAGCGCGCCCGGCCCGCCCACACGCAGGGCGGTTGCCACGCCAACAATGCTGCCTGTGCCAATGGTTGCGGCCAGCGCCGTGCAGAGGGAAGCAAATGCGGAAACATCGCCCACACTGCCTTCCTCTTTTTCAAAAATATAACGAATGGCTTTGGGGAGATGGATAAACTGAAGAAATCCCAACCGGAGAGTATAATAAAGCCCGGTAATCAGGAGAAGGATCATGGTTGGGGGGCCCCAGACAATTTCCTGAATTTGTTGCAGCACGCCAATAAGACTTTCCATACACACTCTAATTTTCTTAAAATATTTGTTGAGTTGAAGAAAATTTGCTACAAGATGCCACATCCCGCGCACATGCCACCGCAAGGCATGTCCCGGCCATTACGAGCAGCATCTCACCACCATAGCAATGTGTATCACCGCTATAGAATAGGCCGGGCTGTTGTGATATGCGACTTTTTGTCATTCCGCAACTCCCGTTTTAATCTACTGCGATATCCAAACTCAAACAGCCTGGCTTTACCCTGCCAGGATATTCACGCTTGACGAGCTTTCATTCCGCAACTTTTGGGTAAAATGCATATAGCGTCCACAATTCACCAGCAAGTTGCATACGTCATCTAGCGCATGCTGCAACAAAAAGTGGGAATACGGCGACCGCATCCCCACGCATAAAAAAGCTACCAAGCCTGTCAGTCAACGAGGCGCGATAACGCCCTCCTGTCACTTGCTCAGTTGCTCCGCCTTTTTCATCAGGCTGAAATTGCGCATTTCAGAAATGCCCAATCCAAGCAGCGTCAGGGCTGTTCCGAGCGCAGCCATCCAGGTAATCTGCTCATGCAGCACCAGAACAGCAGTAATCACCGTGACAACGGGAATAAGGTAGATGTACACGCAGCTTTTGACAGCCCCAAGCCTTTGAATGGCAAACGTCCAGGCCACAAAACACAGGGCGGATGCCCCCAGCCCCAGAAACAGCAGGTTGAGGCTGTTAACCGGATTTTCCAGCCGTTCCAATCCCAGATGAAATTCCATAAATGGCAGGCAAGGCAGCATGAACAGCAGGCCGTAGAAAAAGCAGCGCCTCGTGACCAGCAGGCTGTTATAGCCAAAGACCAAGAGCTTGCGCGTCAAAATGGAATACCCTGCCCAGGAAAGCCCGGCCAGCACGGCAAGTATATCCCCCAGGGGGTTGAGACGCAGTTGCGTGCTCCCGCTAAAGCTGATGAGGCCAATGCCCAGCATGGCAGCTACAAAGCCCAAAAAAAAGTTCAGCCCCGGACGCTCGGCCCGTAGCAGCCAGAAGGCCAGCAAGCCTGCAAAAAATGGCGATATGGCAACAATCACGCCCACATTTGAGGCAAACGTATAAGTAAGAGCGATATTTTCAAGCAGAAAATACAGGGTCACGCCGCACAGCCCAGCTAAGGCGAACAGCACTTCCTGCCGTTTGTCCGTAATACGCAGCAAGCGCGGACAGGCAAGCCACAAGGCCACATAGCCCAGCAAAAAACGGAAAAAAAGAATCTCCACAGGCGTAAAAGCCCGCAACAGAACCTTTGTGGAAATAAATGTAATGCCCCACACGACAATGCAGAACAGTGCCGCCATGTGACCTGCGACAGATTTACTGAGCATTGGAATCACCAATTCAGAGCTTGTCCCGAAACAGGCAGGCAGCGCGAAACGGGGAGGGAATAAACAGAAAGGATACCGCGCCGCAGCTAAAGGCCGCTATCCGGCGCGAGGCCGGGGCCGCCCGACAGTCAGGCGGCCCCGGCAAAGATCAGTTGCGACGCTGGTCGTCCATGCCCAACTCAATGAGCCTCTCAAGCAACTGGCCAAAGTCGAGCCCCACGGTGCGAGCCTCGCGCGGCACAAGGCTGGTGGCCGTCATGCCCGGCAGGGTGTTTACCTCAAGTATGGTCAGGCTGTCGTCCGGGCCAAGAATAAAATCAGCCCGACTGTAGCCGCTCAGGCCAAGAGCCTTGTGCGCCGCAAGGGCAAGCTCCTGCACACGGGCGGTCAGCGCTTCGCTAATTGGCGCAGGGCATATCTCGCGCGCTCCGTCCTTGGCGTACTTGCTTTCATAGTCAAAAAAATCGCCAGCCACAGGCTCAATAAGAATGGGCGGCAGTGCTTCCTCGCCCAGAATGCCGCAGGTCACTTCCCGCCCTGCGAGCACAGGTTCCATGATGACCTCGTCGCCAGCGGCAAAAATGGATGCCAGCACTGCGTCAAGCTCGGCCCGGTTGCTGGCGCGGCCCATGCGCAGCGAAGACCCGCCCGTATTGCTTTTGACAAAGAGCGGATAGAGCAAGCGCGGCTGCCAGCTTGACTCAGGGGCGCAAGGCAAAAATTCCCAGTCTGCCGTGGGCAGGCCCGCCTGCCGAAATATCTGCTTGGCAGCACTTTTGTTGAGCGCCAGGAAAGACCCCGCAGGGCCGGAACCTTGATAGGGGCAGCCCACCCGCTCAAGCATGGCCTGCACAAGGCCGTCTTCGCCGGGTGCGCCGTGCAGGTTGATGAGGGCAAAATCGTGCGCGGCTGCTGTCTCAAGCAGGCAGTCAAAGCCCGAAAGCAGGTCAAAAAACGTTACCGAATGGCCGCGTTGCGCAAGCGCCTCCTGCATGGCGCGCGCCCCGTTGAGCGAAACTTCGCGCTCAGTGGACCACCCGCCCGCAATCAAAAGAATTTTCATGTAAGGCCCATCCCAGCTGCGCCTCAAGGGCGCTTTCAATATTTTTTCCCTGTCTGTAGGCAACGCCAATGCCCTCGCGCGCAGCCTCGGTACGGCCATAGCGCTCAAGCAGATCTTCGTAGCGTTCTTCAAGCGTTACGCAGGCATCGTGCCTGATGCGCTTGTCGGCATAGATCACAAAAAAAGGCAGTGAACAGATTTCCGGCCCATGGGGCAAGGCCCACGGCCACCACACGTGCATCATCACGCCCTGCGCAATGGCATAGTTACCCGTTTCAGCCACGGTCCAGGCTGCGCCCACCTGTGCATGGCTGCCGCCGTGCTTGACGCAGTAGGTCTTGGCAATGTCGTGCAAAAGGCCGCCAGCGCGGACCTCGGGGACACATACGGCAAAGCCCCTGTCTGCCGCCCGCTGAGCCAGCGTGGCTGCCACATGCGCCACCAGCAGAGAATGCCGCCGAATATTCGGCAGCATGCCGTATTTGTCCCACAGGGCCAAGCATGCGGCTTCACTGGGTACGGGCCGCAGAGCGCCCACGCTGCAAAGCGATGGCAAGGGAGGCAGATCGGCCAGAGGCCGGTTGCTTTCTTTCAGAGGGGGCTGCGCGCCGGAATTAGTGTTCATCCTCAAAGTATGCCACCGCAATAAAGGGATGGCAAGATTGTCATTGGTGGCCTTCAGTTGGCGGCAGATACACCCCGGATTCCATCCATGCTTTTCCGGCGCGGAGCGCTGCCGATCATTGATGCCTGCCTGGACGGGTTTTGCGCGCAAAAAATCCCGCTGCCCAGAGGACAACGGGATGGTGGTACATGGATAAATTAAAACCGTCAGTTTGCAGGCTTAACTGGCTTTGGAGCCTTGTTTACCGGTTTGGCTGCCTTGACCGGAGTGGCTTTACCAGCTTTTGCCGGGGCAGGCTTGCCCGCAGCGGCCGGGGCTGCCTTGGCCGAGGCCTCGGGCGAGGGCGCGCCGTTGATCATGTCTGACAGGGCCAGAATGGTGTTCGCATAGATGGCGGCATGATTGTAAGCCATGAGTAGCTGATGCTGCCGTGTGCGCGGCAGGCCCGACTTCCAGCCATGCTTGGCCAGATAGTTGGAAAGACTTGCCACAGCATCGGGGATGGTGAACAGATCAACCTTGCCATCGCCATCGCCGTCCGCGCCGTACATGGCGATATTGGAGGGCATGAACTGGCACAGGCCCACAGCACCGTAGATGGAACTCGGCAGATGGTGCGGATCGATATTATCACGCAGCATATGCTCCACCAGGGCCTTAACTTCCTTGTAGGCCCAATCCGCCCGTTTGGGCATGATTTCGGCAAACCAGTCGAGATGCTCCTGATAGCCGGGCATGCGCGGCAGCCAGTCAGGGATATCAGAAGGCTGACGCGTTACCGACATGCTGGCAAGCGTGTAAAAGGCGTTTTCCGGCACATCGGCCAGCACCTTGCCAAGGCGGGTTTCCACAAACAGCAGGGATACCGCTATGGATGAAGGCACGCCAAAACGGGCCTCTGCCTGATCAAAGGCGCGCTTGTTCTGCGCCACAAACTGGCGGCACAACTGCACGTTGGCATCGGTCAGCACGCCCTTGTAATACAGGGCCGCAGGCGCGGTGGAAGGCGGTTTGGGGAAAAATTTGCGGTTATACAGCTCGCGCATTTTTCTGCCCATGGGCGACTGCGTGGGCGTGGCGCTGAGCGTAGCCAGCAGGGCGTCCACCCGTGGGCCGGAAAGCCCGTCAGCCGCAAGCCGATCAGCCAAAGGCCGCCATGCCGGAGCTATGGCAGCGGGGCCTGCCGCTGGCTGCGGCTGGCTTTGCTGATACGACGGGGTATACGTTGGCGCAGGCGAGGGCGCATATGTTGGAGCTGGCGCGGCATAGGCTGGAGCCTGACTTTGCGGCTCTCCATAGCTTGGGGCTGCCGTAGTACCCGCACCGTTGCTGCCCCCCGCATACCCACCGGAATAACCGCCGGAATAATTGGGGGTCGCGTAACCCTGCCCCGTGTTTGGCGAAGCGGCAGGGGGTGCCCCAGCCGTGCTGTAGGAAGGCTGGCTTGCAGCAGGAGAGGACGGCAAATCATACGATGTAATACCGTCCCCACCGCGTGAGGCCGCTGTCTGCGCGCCGCTACAGGCGCACAGCAGCAGACAGCCCGCAAGACCGCACACCGACCAGGCTCTTCGGCAAAACGAATGAACGGCAAAAGCCGGTTGCAGCATCATTTTTCTACACTTCCTGCAACACCCACGCCACGCGGCCAAGCATGCGCTTGGCGAGCAGGCCCGCAGCCAACTGGGTTTCGGGGAAGCTTGCCGCCTCGGAGCGCAGCACATAGCCATCCTGGGTGCTGTTCAAAAACACCCTGCGCAGCACTACGCCCTCGTTGGGGGCAAAAATGGCATAGATGCGGCCAGACACCACATCCGTATCCATTGTATCCACACCTACGTGCGCCCCTTCCGAGATAAGTGGGGCCATGTTGGCGCCGCGCACCCGCAGCACCTGAAGGCCGTCACGGGTGAGCGAAAGCGGCAGCGATATCTTGCCCGCCAGGGCCAGGGCAGGACGTGGGGCATCATCATTGTAGACGCACTTGGCGTCGTACACGGAATGGATGCCGCCACGGGCCATGGCATCGCCATAGTGGGCAGCTGTCTCTGCAAGGGAGGCCGGTGCGTCTTCAGGCACATAACCCTGCTCGGTGCGCAAGTACATGGGGCCTACACCCTGCTTGAGCCAGTCAGGATTCAGCCCAAACTTCTCGAAGAGCTTCATGAACCAGTCACCGGGCACGGAATTGCGCCGTTTCGCATCGGAAATACTGGACTGACGAATGTCCAGAACCTCGGCCAGCTCAACCTGTGTACGGCTGTTGGTGGCCAGCTTGATGCGTTCATATATTTCTGCAAAACCGGGCATAACTCTTTGACTCCTGGCGTGGAAAACCACGCATCAATGTTGCTGATTGAGCAGTGGCGTTTCGTTGGAAAGCACCATCTTGCTGTTCTCTTTTAGTGATTTACGCATGGCGTCAAGCCAGCGTTGGTACGCATAGAACTGAGGGGCCTTGTTATAGGCCTGGGCGTAAACTGCCGCAGCCTTGGCATCGCCCAATCCTCGTTCAATCTGCGCTGCGCGCACCGCGTCTGCCAGAATAACCGCGCGCTGGCGGTCGGCATCGGAACGAATACGCGTCGACTCCTCTTCACCTTCCGAACGGTACTGCTTTGCCTGCCGTTCACGTTCGGCCCGCATGCGTCCAAAAATCGCACGCTGGTTTTCAGGTGGCAGGTCTGTACGCTTGATGCGTACATCCAGCACCTCGACTCCGTAGCCATGCATGAGGTCGGAAACCTTGTTGGTCACTTCCTTCATGATGGCCGCCCTGTGGGAGGACACGACCTCTGTAAGGGTATACGCACCCACAAGCGCCCGCAGTTGTGAATAAACAACGTCGTCCAACCGCGCCTGCGCTCCGGGAATGGAACGCATGGTACGGTAAAACTGCAGGGGATCAATGATCTTCCAGCGCGCATAGTTATCAAGAACTATGGCCTTTTTATCTACGGTAAAGGCCTCTCTTGAGCGCGCTTCATAGTCCAGAACGCGGGCATCGAAATAGACCACGTTCTGGATGAAAGGAATTTTAAAATGCAGACCAGGCCCGTACACGCGTGAAAGCGGTTCGCCCAGCTGCAGAACCAGAGCCTTCTGGGTCTGGTGAACAGTAAAGAATCCCTGGGTAACAACAATAAGCAGTACCAGAGCAACAAGAATCAGCACCAGAGGATTTTTACTCATTATTTCTTCTCCAGCATCTTGGGCGAAGCAGGAGCGCCGAGACCAGGCAAGGTGAGATAAGGCAGCGCGCGGCCAGCAGCCGGATTGTCCATAAGTATCTTTTCGCTCGAGTTGGAAAGGATCTCTTCCACGGCTTCATAATAAAGGCGCTGTTCCGTGACCTTGGGGGCCTTGTCGTGCTCGATGCGCAGGGCCTCAAAACGGGAGGCATCGCCCTCTGCGGTACGCATGCGCGTTGCGCTGTAGGAAGCGGCCTCGTTGCCCATGGCGGCAGCCTGGCCCCTGGCCTTGGGCAACAGCTCGTTGCGGTAGGCTTCGGCCTCGTTGATGATGCGGCTCTTGTCCTCGCGGGCGCTTGCCACATCCTTGAACGCGTCAATAACTTCCTGCGGGGGGTGCACATCCTGCAACTGCACGGCCAGCACCTGTATACCCGCGCCGTAGCGGTCAAGCACGGTTTGCAGCAGCTGGGTGGCCTCGCTCTGAATTTTCAGCTTGCCATCGGTAATGGCAGAGTCGATCTGGCTGTTGCCGATGACCTCGCGCATGGCCGCCTCTGCGGCATTGCGCACCAGTGCGCCGGGTGCGGTGACATTAAAAAGGTATTCCACGGGGTCGCTGATCTTGTACTGCACACTGAACTGCACGTTGACGATGTTTTCATCACCCGTGAGCATGGAGGCTTCCTCCGGAATAGTGCGCAACTGCCCCTGCTGGAACGTGACCGCCTGCCCAACGGAGCGAAAGCCCACCTCGCTACGCAAAACCTGGGTCACCTGCGGTTTATATACTGATTCAATGGGAATAGGCCACGCGTAGTGCGGGCCGGGCCCTTCGGTGCGGTCATACTTGCCAAAGCGCAGCACAATGCCCTGCTCATCGGGATTAACAATATAAATACCCGAAAGAAGCCACAGAACCACAATGGCAAAACCCACCAGACCAGCCGCCCTCCCGTTGGGAAAGCGCATGCGGGCTATTTTGGAAAAAGGGTTTTCACCACCAGGGCCACGACCATTGTTAAAAGGAGTGCGCTTGGCGCGCGGGGTTTCTTCTTCCTGCCCCATATCGTCAGAATCCATATCCTGAGGAGGTCGGGGCGGAGGGTTAGACCCCTGCTTCTGCCTTTTTTCCTGAAGTTTGTCCCAGTCCCAATTCATAACGCAAACATGTCCTTTAAAGAATGCGTGATGTTATTGCCGAACAAAAAGTATCGGTCAGTAACTCACTAATATTATGGAGAAATGAGGAAGTTAAACATGGCACTACAGTGACGAGAACAATAAGGCTTTTCATCCCTTCTAATCGGGCATCTTGTACAATGTAGGCACATTCTGAAACAAAGTCAATATAACATGGCAAATTACTATGTTTTACAAGCAATACGGTAAAAATTACAGCTAATTGCAATTTAAAACAAAGGGAAGAACCGTTCCCGATTAGTGATCTTCAGATACGACGGGGTGCAACAAGCAAAAAAGACACTTCTGCATCTCCTTTTTAGACTACGCGCGACACGTCAGCCCTCCAACAGAATGACCGCTGAAAGGACAAGATCAAAAAAGGTGAGAGATTGTACACAAAAAATGGGCCGCCCGCTACTGGTGCGTGGCAATCCAACTTTTCAAAATAAAAACAGCCTAATAGGCCAAGGAAACAGCAGCAGATTTATCCGCGTTCACGCTGGGGCTGCGCAGGTTGGCTCCCGCCAGCGGCACAACCCGCACAGAATTGACCACATCCGCCCGCACATCAAAACCTGGGGTATAGGCAAACTGGCCGCTTTCTCCCATGCTTTCGCCGCGCCAAAGGGTAACGGCAAAGAACAGCGCGCAGCCAAAGAGCGCCGCGCTCAATGCCATATAGGGAACTGACCTTACACGATTGTGACCGTTCATGACGACTCCCTGCGGCAGCTTTTGCCGCCGCCAAGTTTTCGTCAGAACGATGCAAAAAATACGCCGAAAGCCTTACTGACGCAGGCGGGTACACTCCTCCACAAGGCGCGTCAGTTCCTCATCGTCCGGCAGTTCCTTGAGGCCGGCCCGCGCATGCCCGATGGCGCGCACATATTCGCCCGCATCCATCATGGCCCGGGCCATCATGCCAAAGATCGCCTTTTCGTCCTTGTAGTGTTTGAGGGCCTCGGCAAAACATGCATCAGCCTCTGACGGCTTACCCTCTGCCAAAAACTTTTTGCCGTCGCTGAAACCGTGGTCAAGGTTCAGCTTGCGCTGCAAGGCCGCCTGATATTCCTCTTCCTTTTCCTGTCCCTTCATGGAGCGGTAAAGCTGCGAAAGAAGCTGGAGCAGATCTTTTTCCGCACCGGGAGTATAGACAAAGGCGGGCGCTCCAGCGGCTTTCAGCTCCGGATCAACAGCCAGATCCGCTACTGCGGCCCGAAAATCCCCCCGCAGATCAAGCGGGGCGCTCTGGCCGCCCAGTTCCTTGAGGGCCGAAATGGTTAGAAAGAGCGCGCGCTCCGTATCACGGCGCGCGCAACAGGCCTTGGCGCGGCCCAGGTCTTCTCTGACTTTACGTGCGTTCATCACAGCCCCTTATCAATTTTTGTTGCCTGCGCGTGCTTTTCAAGCACCTGCCGCATGGCGTCCGCCGTAGGCGCATCCAGTTTGTAGGACATGACATAATCCCGAAAACGGGCGTTCAGCCCTGCAGCCACCTGCGCAAGATCGCGCTGAAAATCCTTGTATTCCTTACGCTCTGCCAGCCGCACCCGGCCCTGCCCGTCCACATCGTCTACAACATAGCGCTGTAGTGGTGCAAGAGAGCGCAGGCCGGAAAGGTAGAGGATTTTATTCATGAACAGCTTGCCCATGCACAGGTTATCCCTGACGACCAGCTCGCGGTGCAGCCTGCGCTTGTCTATGCCGCGTGCGGCATAGGTTTCGCGCGCGTCATCGTCTTCCCTGATATTTTCAAAATACTCGGGCCCGAGGTAATAGTACTGCGGCAGGCCCGCCGCCTGCATGCGCAGGCCGTAATCACCGTCTTCGCCGCCGTAGAGGCCGTATTCCTCATTCCAGAAACCCAGCTTTTCAGAAACAGCCTGCGGCACAAGCACGGCCTGACCGGGCAGATTGCCCACGCACAGCCCAAGCTCACCGTGCGGAGTTTGCAGGCTGCCGGGAGTTTTGCGCAGCATTTCGCGGTTAAACGCGCCGCCAAGATTGGAGAGCGGCTGCCCGTGGCTCCACAGGGCCAGCAGGTCGCGCAGCCAGTGTTTGCGCACAATGGCTGTGTCGTTATCCAGCTTCATGTACAACGGCGCGGACACAAGCTGCCAGCCCACGTTGGCTGCGCAGGCCACGCCCATATTGCGCGGCAGCAAAAAAAGATTGTCGATCAGGCGCTCTGCCCGCAAGGCCAGCAGCTTTTTTACAAGCTCCGGCTCGCTGCCGTTGTCCACCACCGTGATATGGAACGGCACCTCGCGCGAGGTGGCTGCCAGGGCGCGGATGGCGCGCTCCGTGGCCGCAGGCCTGTTAAAAACCGGGATGGTCACGTTGCAGAGCGGCCCCTGCGGGCTCGCCCCGGTGCTGGGCTCGTGCATGTATGCTCCGCTGGCGCTGCTGCGCCCCGCAATCAGATGTGACAAACAGCAATGAATGCGTGATGGTAGATAACAGGCCTCTGTGCGTCAAGACGAGCAATTGACGCTGCTGCCCTGCATTGGTAGGCTTGCCGCCGCAAACCCGCCGCCTATTCTGCGGCAGGGATAAAGGAGAACCATGGCGCGCGTACTTTACGGCATTCACGGCACAGGTCACGGGCACGCCATGCGCGGCCTGACCATAGCCCGCCGCCTTTCACGGCACGAATTTCTTTTTGTGGCGGACGACGACGCCCCAAAAATTCTTGAGCCGGAATTTCCCGTGCGCCGACTGCCCAACCTGGGCACGGTGTTCAAGGACTACAAGGTGGACATGGCCGCCACCATCAGCCGGGCCCTGCCCCTGCTGTGGCACAGGCAGCGCTACATTGATCAGGTGTCGCGCCTCATTGATGAATTCCAGCCCGATGTCTGCATGACAGATCTGGAATATTTTGTGCCGCGCGCCGCCGAAAAAGCCGGGCTGCCCTGCCTGACCCTCGACCATCAACACATCATCACCTGCTGCCAGCACAACCTGCCGCCCAACATGTGGTGGGATACCTTTGTGCAGGGCCTCACCCCGCGCTATCTCTTCCGTCCCACGGCGGAAAACCTCATCATATCTTTCTACTCGCCCCCAGTACTGCCGCAGTACAAGGCGCGCGTGGCCCCGCCCATCCTGCGCGACAGCGTGCTTGCGCTCAACCCGCGTGATGACGGCCACGTGCTTGTGTACCAGAGCAACTCCACCCACCGTAAACTGGTGGACTTTCTGCGCGCCGCCACGCGCAAAACCTGCTACGTCTTCGGCTATGACCGCACCGAAGGGCAGGAGGACAACGTTATCTTCATGCGCAAGAGCGAAGAAGGCTTTCTGCGGCTGCTGGAAGGCTGCTCCTACGTTATCCAGGGCGGCGGGCATACCCTCATGGGCGAGGCCCTGCACCTGGGCAAACCCATACTCACCCTGCCCCTCAAGGCCATGGTGGAGCAACGCTTCAACGCGCTCTATATTGAACGCCTGAACTACGGCATGCAGGCCGACATGCACACGCTGGAACCGGAACTGCTCCAGCGCTTTGAGGCAAACCTGCCTGCCTACAAGGCGGCCATAGCCGCAGGAAACTTCTGCGGCAATGAAATGGTTTTCGGCCTTGTGGATCACTTTATCCGCAACGGCTCCCTGCCTGTGCACGGCAACCCCGCCGTGCAGGAATAACTCCGGCAAGCCGCTTTTTCAGCGCAACTCCAGGGCCAGACCTCCGGCACATCGGCGGTCTGGCTTTTTTCTGCCCTCCTCCGCCCTGCTCCATCGGTTTTTCCATCTATCTGTACTTGCAGCATAATATTTCTGGCATACTGTTGTACCAGCGCCGTCACACCTGAAGCAATGGCGTAATTGGCCGTTGCGCTTGTCATTTATTTTGAAAAAGTCTAGATTTCAGCAATATTTCCCACAAATCCACAAAAGAGGCTTTTACATGGACGGCATCCGCTATATTCACGCCGCCGATCTGCATCTGGACACGCCGTTTCAGGGACTTTCCCGCACGGCTGCGCAGGGTGGGCATCTGGCGCGTCTGCTGCAAGAGGCCACTTTCAAGGCCATGGACCGCCTCTTCCGGCTTTGCGAATCAGACAAGCCGGATTTTCTCATATTGGCTGGCGACGTGTATAATGAGGAAAACCATAGCGTTAAAGCTCAGCTTAAACTGTGCGACGGCTGCCGCCGCCTGCGTGATGCCGGAGTGCGCGTTTTTCTGGCGCACGGCAACCACGATCCCCTTTCCTCAAGGCTGGCGGCTGTGCAGTGGCCGGACAACGTCACTGTTTTCGGGCCGGATGCCGAAAGCCACACAGTTGAAAAAGACGGCAAGGTCGTGGCCGTTGTGCACGGCATCAGCCACGCCAAGATCAAGGAAGGCCGCAACCTGGCCCGCCTGTTTCGGCGCGACCAGCACCACGACTGCTTTCAGCTTGGCGTTCTGCACTGCACGGTCGAAGGCCAGAACAAGGCCGACCGCTACGCCCCCTGCTCGCTGGACGACCTCAAAAATACCGGGCTTGACGCCTGGGCGCTGGGCCATGTGCACGAGCGGGCCACACTTTGCACCACCCCTTTTATCGCATACAGCGGCAACGCTCAGGGCCTGCACGTCAATGAGCCGGGGCCACGCGGCTGCCTGCGGGTGACGGCAAGCCCGCAACCGGGCGGCGGCTATGCCTGCAACGAGGATTTTGTGCGTCTGGGCCCTGTGCAGTGGGCCAGGGTGCAGGTTGAGCTTGACGATGTGGCCCACCTCAACGAGGTGGAAAACAGAATGACCCGCGCGCTGGAACAGGCCGCCGAAGCCACTGACCCCGGCTGCGAGGCCCTGATGGCCCGCATCGTTTTGCACGGGCGCACCCAGCTTGACGCCGCCCTGCGCGATGCCCCCAATCAGGAAGACCTTGCCGAACGGCTGGCGCACCTGCAAACAGGCACTCCCAGCGTGTGGATCAAGGACATTGTGGCCGAAACAAGCCCCGCCATTGACCGTGCCCAGTATCTGCAACGGGAAGACCTGCTTGGCGAAACCCTGCGGCTGGCCGAGCGCATGGCGCAAAGCAGCGACACCCTGCACGATGTGGCAACTCCGGCGCTGAAACAGGTCTATGACCACGGGCAGCTCCGCCATATTCTCACCCAACCCGACGATGCGCGTATGCGAGCCCTTTTGGAAGAGGCCGAACGCCTGTGCACGGATCTTCTGGAGGCACGCTGATGTATATCCAGTCCTTCCACATGGACGGTTTCGGTATTTTTTCTGACGTGAGTGTTGAAAATCTCTCGCCGGGGCTTTCCATTTTTCTGGGTGAAAACGAAGCGGGCAAGTCCACTTGCCTGGAATTTCTGCGCACCATGCTCATCGGCTATCCTGACCCGCGCAACAAGGAATACAAGCGTATCCCCGGCCCCCTGCGCGGCGGGCAGCCCGGCGGCAGCATGGAACTGCGCTCGGACGAACGCGGCATTCTGCGCCTTACCCGGCGGCCCGGCAGCAACGGCGGCGTACTCACCCTCACCGATCCGGAAGGCAAACCGCTGGAACCAGACATGCTGCGCCAGATGCTCTCCGGCGTGAGCCGCGATGTGTACCGCAACGTGTTCGGTTTCAGCCTCACAGAGCTTGAAGACCTCAACAGCCTTACTGACGAAGGCGTGCGCAACGCCCTGTACGGCGCAAGTTTCGGGCCGGGGCTGCGTTCGCCCGGCGAGGCGCTCAAGCTGCTGGACAAACAGGCCGATGAAATTTTCAAGAGCGGCGGCAGCAAGCCCGCCCTCAACGCCGCCCTGCGCCAGCTTGCCGAACTGCGGCAACGCAAGATCGAACTGGAACAGGAATGCGCCGGGTACGACAGCATGGCAATGGACCTTGCCGAAAAGCGCGATGATCTGGCAAACCTGCGCCACCGCAAACTCCAGCTTGAAGAAGAACGCCGCATCCTTGAACGCCGCCTTGGCGTGTGGTTGCAGTGGAACGAATGGCGCATGGCGGGCGCGCGCCTTGAACGGCTTGACCCCATAAGCGCCACCTTTCCCGAAAACGGCAGGGAGCGCCTTGCCCGCGCTCAGGAGGCCCGCGAGGGCTGCGAGCGCCAATGGGCCGCGCAGATGGAAAAGCTCACCCGGCTGCGCCAGAGGCGTGACGAACTTGAGATCAACTATCCCCTGCTGGAGGCCCTGCCCGCCCTGCGCCGCATGGCAGAGCGCAAAAGCGGCTTCAGGCAGGCATTGAGCGCCCTGCCCGCACAGGAAGAAGCCCTCCTGCGCGCGCAGGAAGACCTCACCCGCGAACTTTCGCGCCTGGGGCCGGACTGGTCGTGCGACCGCATCCGGGCCACTGACCGCTCCCTCTTTGCCCGCGAGGACATTGAACGCCAGGGGCGGGAAATGCGCGCCGCAGCCTCGGCCCATCAGGCCGCCGTGGACAGCCTCACCCAGAGCAACCGCGAAGTGGAAAGCGCAGAGCGCGAGGTGGCCTCCAACACTGCCGCCCTTGATCTGCTGCCCGCGCCGCCCGCAGCGCTGGATGACGATGCCCGCGACAACCTGCGTCAGGCCCTTGCCCGGCAGGAAGAAGCCCGCCGCCAGCGTCCCCTGCGCCAACGCGCGGTGAACGAAGCAAAAACAACATTTTCCAGAGCTTTCAATCCCCTGCGGCTGGTGGTCAACGGCGCAAGTGACGGCGCTCAGGCAGAAGCCCTGCTTGATTCGCTCCTTTCGCGGCAGGAAGAAGCCCTCGCCCTTGCTGCCGATGTGCAGGAAAAAATGCATCAGGCTGACGATGCAGCGCAGGACGTGCGCCAGGCGGAGGAACAGGTTGCCGCAGTCAAGGGTCGCGTGGAAGCCCTGCGCGAAGAACAGCGCCATATAAACGGCCCCACCCGCGAGGATCTTGACGGGCAAAGCCTTGCCCTGCGCAAACTGCGCGCCCTTTCCGCCACCTTGGGCACGGAGCGTGAGCGGCTTGAAGAACTCAGCGCCCGCATCGGCAATGAGCCGCCTGTCACAAGAGTGAAAAATTTGCCCCTGCTGGTTCTGGGCCTTGCTTTCTTTCTTGGCGGCGCGGGCATGCTGCTGGCTTACTGGCGCATGGGCATCACGAGCATTGGCCTCACGGCCGACATTGAGCTGCCCGTGAGCCTGTGGTCCGGCTATCTGCTGCTGCTCTGCGGCGTTGGCTTTATGGCTGGCGGCGTACCACACACTGGCGCGGAGGCAAAACGCCGCCAGATGGAACATCTGCAACTTCAGGGCAGACGCGATTCGTGCGCGGCCCACGTGGCGGAACTGGACGAGCAGGCCAGCCAGCTTTGCGCGGCGGCTGGCGTACAGAGCATGGATCTGGTGACGCTTGAGGCCAGGGAAGTGCTGCTTGAACACGAACGCGAGCAATGCTTTGAAGAAGAACGCGCCCGCAAGGACATGGACGAACTGAAGCACGCCATGGATCTTGCCCGCACGGAAGTGAGCAAAAGGCAGGCTGCGCGCTCCGAGGTAGAAGGCATTGTGCAGCAGACCCGCCGCCGCTGGCACGAATTCATGCTGGCCCTGCACGTGGCCAATGTGCCCTCGCCCGAGGGTGCGGCTGCCTTTTTTGCCAGGGTGGAATCAGCACGGCTCGCCTTTGGCGGCGTTGCCGCCGCCGATGCGGAGCTGCAAACCCTGGATGACGACTTGCGTCAGACAGAAGCCCGCATGCGTCTGGTGCCTGCCGTGGCTGAACGCCTGCCCGCCAACGCGGATTCAGATTCACTGGCGGAGGCTGTGCGGCAGGTGCTTGAATCCTGCCGCGAGGCCGATGCCGCCCGCGAACTGCGCATCAAGGCCGAGGCCGCGCTGCAAAATTCACAGAGCGAACTTAACCGCGCCCGCACCCGCCAGGCAGAAGCCAGCGCGGAACAGCGTCAGGCGCAGGAGCGGCTCAACGAAGCGCGTTCGCAATGGACGGCCTGCTTGCATGATCTTGGCCTCGGCACCGACCTTGACCCGGAAACAGTGCGGGAAGCCCTGAAATACATGGAAAACTGCCTGGCTGCCGAGGCTTCGGTGCAGCGCGCCCAATCGCAGCTCAATCAGGGCCGTACAGAGCTGGCTGCCCTGCGCGACCCGCTGCAAGCCCTGCTGGCGGAGCTTGGCCTGCCGCCGCATCAGGATGCGGACAACCACCCCGACTGGCTGCTCAGCCTTGATGCCGCGCTGGAAGCGGCGGAAGCCATGTCGCAGGCGCAGAGCCGCCGCCGCAACCTCGATAATGAAGTGACGGAAATGGAGGACGAGGCCCGCGCTGCGGAAGCCGCCCTTGAAAGCGCCCGGAGCGCAGAGCGCTCCCTGCTTGCCATGGCGGGCGCGCACGATGCAGAAGAGTTTTTGCGTCAGGCCGCCCTGCACGAAGAACTGCGCGCCCTTACCCAGCGCCGTCAGGATCTGGAAGACGCCCTGCGGCTGGCTGCGGACAAAACACCCCTGAAGGAATTTCTCGATTCCTTCGAGCATGAGGATCAGGAAAGTCAGGAGCGCCGTAGTGCGACCATCAGCGAAGAACTGACTGGCATTCAGGAGCAGGAAGAAAATCTGGTCAAACGCGTTGCGGAACTGCGCAGCAAGGTGGACGCCCTTTCGCGCACCGAGGAGCTTTCACAGCTATTGCAGCAGGAGGCGGCCCTTGTGGAAGACATGGAGCGCATGGCCTTTGCCTGGAGCCGCGTGGCCCTTGCCCGCAGCATCCTTGAAACAGCCAAGCGCACCTTTGAGCGGGAGCGCCAGCCAGAGGTCATCCGCCTTGCCTCAAGCATCTTCACCCGCATTACGGGCCAGCGCTGGCGCGGCATCAACGCCTCGCTGGAAGACGCCAGCCTCGCCATCCTGCCCGTGCAGGGCGAACCCATAGCGCCGGAAAATCTGAGCCGTGGCGCGCGCGAGCAGGCCTATCTGGCCCTGCGGCTGGCCTACATAAAAAATCATGCCCTGCATGCCGCGCCCCTGCCTGTGATCATGGACGAAGTGCTGGTCAACTTTGACCCGCAAAGGGCTGAGCGCACGGCACGCGCCTTTGTGGAACTGACCGGCGGCAGCCAGGGCAAAGCCCATCAGCTGCTCTACTTTACCTGCCAGCCGCACATGGCGGAACTGCTACGCAAGGCAGAACCCCAGGCCGCGCTGTTCCATGTGCAAGACGGCAGCATCAAGGCCGCATAAGCGCTAACAAATCCTCCTTCTGCACAGCGGGCGGGTGTTCCTTGGGAGCATCCGCCCCTATTTATTGGCAAACCCCTCAGCTCAACTCCGCACCGTCATATTCGCAGCCTAAAATCGATTAGCAATCTTTCTTTTCCAATTGAACATGTTAGGAAAAATACAATTTTTTGTACAATTTTTAATAATAAAATCAGCATAATATGATTTGAATTTGAAAAGTAATTTCATTTTTATTGACACGCCGCTCTGCCTGTGACAGTGTACCGCCATGCACATTCAGCAAAGCGGAGATAAAAATATGGATCAGCAGCCGGTGTTTACCGATCATACGGGTTTAAGCCACCGTTTCAGCCACGACAACCTCCACATTTCCGTTTCTTCCCGCTTCGATCCTCCCCAGGCAACTGCGCTTATTGAGCTTCTTCAGTGCAATCAGGCCAACTGCAAACGCATTTTCATTGACGTACGGCACGTAGCCAACCCACATCCTTCCGCCGTTGACGCCCTCAAGACCTCGCTCCTGCTGGGCGGTCTCAGCACAGAACGTATCGTATTCAAGGGCAAGAGCGGCTTTGACATGGCCGTTACCGGCAATCGCGTTCTCATCGAGCAAAAGAAAAAGCACGTCTGCAAGGGCAACTGCGCCAACTGCAAGTGCGGCCACCACAAGAACCACCACGCGGAAAACTGATCGCCCCCTCGCTTGCGGCAGAGAGAGGCGTTTAGGCAAAGGACATCCCTGACGCCAGGGCAAGAGCCTGCCCGTCAGGGATGACTTCTGGAAGCATAACGCGCGCGTTGCAAAAGCCTGTGGCATCTGCGGCCGCTGCGCAAACCCTTTACGGAGGAGAAAGGAATGAGTTCACGAGAAAGGAATGGTCTGAACCGCTTCAAAAAAGTGTGCATGGTCACACTGCTTGCAGCAGGCATGCTGATGGGCGTGGCCGGGGGGGCCAAGGCCATTGACTTCAAGGCCAAGGGCGAATGGCTGGTTGGTTTTGGCGTGGGCGAAGGCGTCCTCACCAAGAACACCCGAGACACTGACGGAGCCAAGTCCAAAACCAATACCGATGATCAGTTTGGCGCTTCCCAGCGCATTCGCCTCCAGTTGGACGCCGTGGCCTCCGAGGCCCTGTCCGGCACGGTGTACTTTGAAATCGGCGATCAGCAGTGGGGCAAATCGGGCGATGGCGCAGCTCTTGGCGCTGACGGGAACAACCAGGTCAAGGTTAAAAACGCCTACATCGACTGGGTGATCCCCCAGACTGACGCCCGCGTGCGCATGGGCCTCCAGGCAGCCGCAATGCCCAACGTGGCTGGCGGCTCCGCCATTATGGACTGCGATGTCGCGGCCCTGACCGCCAACTACAAGTTCAACGAAAACGTGGGTCTCACCTTTATGTGGGCGCGCCCGGTCAACGACAACTTTAATGGCGCGTTTGTTGACGGCAATAGCCGCTCCAGCACGGAAAAGACCAACTACCTCGACAACCTTGATCTGTTCATGCTCTCCGCGCCCCTGACCTTTGACGGCGTCAACGTCACCCCCTGGGCCATGTACGGCATGCGCGGCAAAAACTCCCTGCGCGGCCTGGATGACGAAACCTACGGTTCGCCCTGGGAAACCAGCGACGGCAAACTTGGCCTCACCATTCCCGGCACCAACCCCGGCTTCAACTACGCCAACGGCCTGAACCCCCTCAACTCCTCCAGCACCAACAAGCAATACGGCTCCATGTTCTGGGCGGGTCTGCCGGTGGCCATCACCATGTTCGACCCCCTGAACATCGAATTCGACATCAACTACGGCTACTCCGAAGCCATGGGCCGCTACGATGTGCTCAAGCGCGGCGTGGAAAGCGTGCGCGCCAGCACCGAGCGTCAGGGCTGGCTGGCAAAAGCCCTTGTTGAATACAAGCTGGACTGGGGCGTTCCCGGCATCTTTGGCTGGTACGCCAGCGGTGACGACGGCAACGTGAAAAACGGCTCCGAGCGCATGCCTTCCATTGCTGGCGCGGGCAACTTCACCTCCTTTGTCGGCGACGGCAACCTTTCGTGGAGCCCGGTTGCCAATGGTTGCGACTGGAGCATGAGCTATGCCGGCACCTGGGGCATCGGCGCACAGCTGAAAGACATGAGCTTTATTGAAAACATTTCCCACACCTTCCGCCTGGCATACTGGGGCGGCACCAACGCCACCTCCATGGTCAAGTACATGAAGGATGCCTCCTCCTGGCAGGCTGGCTACGGCGGCGACGGTCCCTATCTGACCACCAACGACGGCCTGCTGGAATTCAACCTCGTCAATACGTGGCAGGCCTACGAAAACCTGAGTGTGAATCTGGAACTCGGCTACGTTGCCAACATGATCGACAAGGACACATGGAAAAAGGCCGGTTACAATAACGGCGCTGGCAACGGCAGCTTTGACAAGCAGGACGCCTGGAAAGCCCAGGTTGTCTTCCAGTACAGCTTCTAAGCCTCTCTGCCTTTTGTAAGCGCCGTTTCCTTCCCGGCGCGCAGGCTTCGCCGCTTCCCTTCGCAGGGAAGCGGCGTTTCCTTTGCGGCAGCACTATGCCGCGCAGGCCAAATTCGCTACGAGGGGACTTTTGCGGGGTGCTCAGCTACTTATGGGCTTCATCCCATGCGGCAAGCCCGCCCTCCACATACTGCACCTCAAAACCTTTCTGCCCCAAAGCCGCCTGAACTGACTTGCTTACAGAGCCGCCACGCACGCAATAGATGGCTACTGGCTTGTCCCTGGGCAACTGCGCCGCCCACACGTCCACCTGCTCCGGGTCATGCCATGCAGCGCCGGGGATTGTGCGTGGGTCAGCCTCATAATCAGCCCGCCTGCGCACATCGCAGACTGTCGCGGTATTGGCGGCCAGCATGCCCTGGAGTTCTTGCGGTGTAATGGTTGCGTTCATACCTTCCCCCACGTGTCAGACGTTAAGGATAAAAATCCTGTGCAGGCAGGACGGCATCGCCTTGCCAGCCCCAGGCCAATGAAGAACCGCCCTGCACTCACTAGGTATCAGACCATCTGCCAGACCAGCCCGGCAAGCCCGCTCAAGCCTACCAGCGCATGCATGGAGAGCTTAAAGCGCACCAGAGCCACCAGCGACACCAGCGCAACAGTCACGGCAAATAAATCAAATCCCGTAGCCGGGAAAAATGTGTTCCAGGCAAAGAATACGCCGATCTTGAGCACCACGCCGACCACCGCGCCGGATATGCCCGTAAGTGCGGCATTGAGTTTTTTGTTGGCCGTAATGGCCTCAATGTAGGGCGCACCGGCAAAGATGAACATGAAACTCGGCAAAAACGTGGTGAAGGTGGTGAGCAGGCCGCCCAGAATGCCCGCCGTCATGGGCGTCAGGCCGCCGGGCTGGTTCCAGGCGGTGATGAAGCCCACAAACTGCGTTACCATAATCAGCGGGCCGGGGGTCGTTTCCGCCAGGCCAAGGCCCAGCAGCATTTCCTTTTCCGTCAGCCAGCCAAGGTTCACTGCATGCTCTATAATATAGGCAAGCACGGCATATGCGCCGCCAAAGGTCACAAAGGGCGCTTTGCTGAAAAAAATGGATATCTGGGAAAGTATGTCGCCCATGCCTCGCCATGCGAAAACGGGCAGAATCACAGCCATCCAGATCGCGGCGAATATCCCCACCACCTTGAAAAGGTGCGTCAGCGGCGGCAGATTGGTGAAGGATTCTGGCCCCTCAATCAGGCATTCATTGGTTCCCGGCTTTTTCTGGCAAAAGATGTCTGGGCGCAGTTTGCCAAGAATGACACCCGCCACACCAGCCAACAAAACAATCGCCGGAAAGGACACGCCAAAGAACTGCCCCAGTACAAACGAGCCGCCCGCAAAAGCATACAGGGCAGGATGTTTGAGCGATTTTTTTGAAAGCCGGATAAGCGCTTCAATAACAATGGCCACAACGGCGGCGGCGATTCCGTGAAAAATTCCGGCCACAAAGGGAACCTGCCCCTGGGCGGCAGCCAGCCATGAAAGGAACAACATCAGAATAACCGAGGGGAACAAAAAACACAGACCGGCAATGGTTCCGCCCCAGTAGCCGTTGAGCCGCCAGCCTATGTACACAGCCAGTTGATGCGCTTCCGGCCCCGGCAACAGCATACAGAAATTGAGCGCCCGCAGAAAAACCTTTTCGCTGATCCACTCCCTGCCATCCACCAGATTCTTGTGCATCATGGCGATCTGCCCGGCAGGCCCGCCAAAATTGATGAAGCCGAGCTTGAACCAGTAAAGGAATGCTTCCCGCAAGGTAACCTGAGGCTTTGCGTTGCTTTCATTCATGGAATTTTCCTTGCTCGCAAGATAGTTACATAGCTAAATGGCCTGCCAGTTCACCATAAACGAATGCATAAAGACTTCAGAATACCGTACTATTTGTACTCTTGCAGATCAATCATGTGATGGAACATTCCGTAAAAAAACAGGAATCGACAAAAAGATAAAAACTGCCAGCAAGGGAAAGCTCACTTGATACCCTCCCCAGCCAATGAGCAGGCCCGCACAAATGGGGCCGGACGCGTGCCCGACATCAAAAATTGTTCCAAAAGCTCCCATTGCAGCCCCAAAACGGCGGTCGCGGCACATATCTGCCACCAGGGCTGCGGAAGAAGACGTAACGAGCGCTTCGCCCATGCCAAATACAAGGCAAGCCGCCAGCAAAGACAAAAATGCATGCAAAAAGGGAATCGCGCCAAGCGCGCCGCCGCACAAGATCAAACCAACCACTATCAAGCCGCGCCTGCCGCGCGAGTCCGACATTTTCCCAAGCAGGGGCTTGCTGAGCATGGTTACAAATATCTGCACCCCCCACAGCAGGCCAGCCTGAAACTCCGACAAGCCCACCACTGTAACAGCATATATGGGTAAAAATGCCTCTAGCGCGCCCATGCCCATATTTTGCACGCCCTCGACGGCAGAGGCCGTCACCAGCCGCCTGTCAGAGAGCACCTCGGCGGTACCCTGACGAAAGCGCTGCAAGCCCGACCCTGCCGCTGGCTCCGTTTCGGACGGGGCATCGCGGCCCAGAGTTTTAAGGCCCAGCAGCAGGGCCGCCATGCCAGAAACGGCACTAAGGGCAAAAACCATACGGAATTGCCACAGTACAGGCCCGCCGCTGGCGCTCACATCAAGTATCAGCCCGCCAATGGGCGCGCCCAGCAGGGTGCCGATTATGCCTACTGATGAAAACCACGAGAGCAGCTCGCCACGGCGTGAACCAGCCACCTCGGCCACCACGGCCATAGCCACAGGGCCATAAATTGCAGTTGCCAAGCCATGCAGAAAGCGAACAACAATCAACGCCCGGTATGAATCGATAAAAAAATAGGCAAAGGGCATGAGCCCAAACACAACAAGACCAGCCAGCATGGTGCGCCTTCTGCCCACCACGTCTGAAAGCGCGCCAGCGGGCAACTTGAATAGAATACCAGTAACCGTGGAAATGCCGACAGCCAGCCCTACGGCCTCCGGCCCTGCCCCCAAAAAGAGAGCGAAGAGCGGCAGCATAGGGTTTCTGACCAGTGCATAGGAAAAACGGGCAAGAAAACCCACTGTGCACAGGCTAGTGAAATCTCGCATACATGCCTCAATGGGGTGGCGTCATGAACACCACCAGAATTGTTGCCTAGTGTTTGGGCGCAGAACGGTCGAAGAAAATGGATTTACCGTAAAAGCCCACGGGGATACCCATGACGACCTCGGCATCGATAAGCCCCAGATGTTTTGCCGCCGCACCCACACGCTGCTGGATACGGTTGTCCAGATTGAGCAGACTGGCAGTTTTGGCGGCAGCCACCAGAGCCGCACCCACATCCATCATACGCAGGGCGCAGAAGGGGCCGGAGTAACCCATCTCTTTTTCGTCAAGCTTCCTCTTTTTCATAAACTCCGCGCAGGTGGGGTAGCCGCATGCGCCGCAGTCATACCCGCCGCACGCACTGTTTTTCAGCCCAACCAGCACCAAGGCCTGGCATTTTTCTATATTGGCGGCATCGCGCAGCCAAAAGGCCTCGTTGGTGCTTTTTGGCGCGTAGGCCTTCATGGTCTGGGCAATCTTTTGCAGATCATCGTCCATATGAATAACGCCGATTTCCAGAAAATCCTTGCCGCCTGCCTTGGGGGCGGTGCGGGCAGAAGCGGCCATAAGCTGCGCAACATGGATTGCTGTGTCTTTCATCTCACGCTCCTGTGGGTGCGGTTGGGGTGTATGAGGCCAGCAGGGTGTCAAAAAAAGAAAGAGCCTGCTCTGTGCGAACGTGGTCATCATTATCGGCTGCAACCAACCCGTCGAGCATGCGTTTGATGCCAGGGGTTTCAACCGGGGCAGCATCCAGCTCTTCAAGGTCAATTGCCTTTATGACCTCGCGCATCCTTTGTGGGACCTGCGCAGTCAAACCAAAGGCATCAACAAGCACTTCAAAGGTAATAAGCCCGCCCACGTGCGTAAAGTCGGCATGGGCCATATCAAATGAAACAACGTCTGGCCCAGAGGGCACTGCCTCTGATTCTTGCAGAAACACGATGCGTGGGGCCGGATCAATAAAGCGCTTCACCAGCCAAAATGACGCAAGCCTGTCCACATAGGGGTTGGCGCGGGTCACCCATGTTTTTTGACGGTAACGATGGGCATCAACTACAGGAACCACAGGCCGGGGGGCATCGAGGCTGCTCCGTGCTTCCTCCAGCATTTTTTGCAAACTCGCTCCTTTGCCACTGGGGAAAAAATCGATGGACTGTATGGCCTCAAGTCTTTTTTCAAGTTTTCGGAGCATGGCTGGCGCGTCAGGTGACACTACAGCAGCGACAACACTCCGGATTTCCTCACCCAGAACCTGGTAATCAGCATCGCGCGCCTGTGTGAAGGCTGCGGCTATCTGCGCGTCTGAAAAATGCAGCAGTTTGCCGTGCACGATAATCAGAAACTCCCCACCCTGCTCGTCAGTCTCTTTGCTCATCCATGTAAGCTGCTCCTGATGGTGGTCAGTTGCGGGTAGAACATAGATGGAGTTTTTTATTTGAACTGCGCCCAATTGATTGATTTTTCGCCATATTTTCACACGAAAGCCTTGCAGCTTTGCCGGAACGGAAAATGAAAAGAAGAGCCATTTTTTGTTATTCATATAACTTTTTTAGTTATAATCATAACATTGTCAACTAAAAAATTCACAGAGCAAATCGTGACAAGGCGAAGCAACCATGACTAGCAAAGCTTAGAGCAACTACGACAAAAAGGCCGCCCAACTGGACGGCCTTTTACTGGTCTGGATTTATGGAATTGTGCCTAGCCCTGGCGTTTCATCTCGCCAATCAGATGCTGAAGCGTTTGCGACTGCTGCGCAAGATCGGCGACTGCGCTGGAAGCCTGCTCCATGGCCTGAGCGGTTTCAGCAGAGATTGTAGCCACCTGCTCCACAGAGCGGTTGATTTCTTCACTGGCGGCAGACTGCTGCTCGCTGGCGGTGGCAATTGACTGCACCTGATCGTTAACAAGCTGCACACACTCAAGAATATTTTTCAACGATTCGCCCGACTGCACGGAGAGCTTTGTAGCGGCTTCAATGGATTCGCCAGTGAACTCCACGCTCTGAATATTTTTCTTTGTGCCTTCCTGAATTTCCTTGATGGCTCGGCCCACTTCCTGTGTTGCGGTCATGGTTTTTTCTGCCAGCTTGCGCACTTCGTCCGCCACCACGGCAAAACCACGGCCAGCATCGCCCGCACGTGCAGCCTCAATGGCGGCGTTAAGCGCAAGCAGATTGGTCTGGTCGGCAATGTCGGCAATAACGCCCATTACCTGCCCGATACTCTCGGCCTGCTTGCCAAGGGCATCCATATCCTGCTTGAGGGCCAGCGACTGCGTGTGCACGGTGCTTATGCCTTTTACAGCTTCATTGACTATCTGCGAGCCTTCAATGGCCTGTTTTCTGGCATTGCTGGAAACATCCGCAGCCTGCTGTGCGTTTCTGGCAACTTCCAGCACGGTGGCGTTCATTTCTTCCATGGCGGTTGCGGTTTCGCGCACACGCGCGGACTGCTCGTCCGCGCCACGGCTCGACTGCTCCACCTGAGCGGAAAGTTCCTCAGAAGCGGAGGTTACAATTTCTACCACGCCTTCAAGCTGGTGAGCAGCCTGAAGCATGCCCTCGGCCTTGGCGCGCTCTGCCTGGCGGCGTGCTTCTTCCGCATCGGCGGTGGCTTTTTGGGCGCGCTCGGATTCTTCCCTGGCCTGCTGGCTCTTTTGATCAGCCTCTGCAATTTTGCCCTTGAGGGTGGTCACCATCTGCTTCATCGCGCCAAAGACGCCGATCTCTGGCCGTGCAGGATTAAACTTTGCATCCAGATCCCCGCCTGCAATCTTCAGGGCAAGTTCAGAAAGCGAGGCAGGCTCGTCGCCAAGCTGGCGCAGCATGTTGCGCGAAAGGAAATAGCCCACGCCAAGGCCCACCAAAACTGACAGCAACACACCAATAATGGTTATCATTCGAGCGCGTTCATATTCCTGCATGCTTTTGGCGCTCAGTTCCTGAGCAAATTCAAGCTTCTTTTCACCAATGTCCTGCAAAAGATCAGCCAGCTTTTGCGCCAGCGCCCGCCCGGTGGTGGACGAAACTTCCTGCGCCTTTTCATTCATGGCCGGATCTGTTGTACTGCCCAGTTCAATAACCTTGTTATGTACTGTAAGCCATTCACTGAGCAGACCGTTCAGTTCTGCAAGCAGTTTGCGGGCGCTTTCGGTCATAAAATAGCGCGGCAGTTCATTGCGGTATTTATCCAGCACTACATATTCTTTTTGCAGATTATTCAGTGCAAAACGATTACCCTCTTCCGTAGTGCTGATAATAAGATTCTTTTCTTCGCGGATGATCCGCAAAACTTCGATATTGGTCATTCGGAGCAAATTCAGCCCCTTCATGTGCATGGAGCTCAACTCTTCAACGTCAGTCGCCAGATTGTTCAGGCGGCTGATGCCAAACATGCCAATAAGCACCGTAAACAGGCACAGGAGCAGGCTCAAGCCTGCCAACTTCTGCATTGTCGTAATTTTTTGCATAGTTGTATCCTACCCAAGCTTATATGAAGAGGTTACACACATTGGGCGTGCTTAGACTATATTTCATAAAACGTACAATATGCAAATTTATTTAGGGCATTTTTTGACCTCATGAATTTATTTATTCCATAGCTAGCTAGTAATATATTTCTATCTTATTATAAAAATAATAATATAAATGATAATTAAACATAATTTTTCACTAAAACAAGAGAGTTTATTTCAACTTCAAAAGCAATAAAAACAAAATAAACTTAATAACACTCAAAACACATAATATATAAACAGTATTTTTTAAACACTACATATTTAGTAAATACAGCTTACCTGCTTGTTCAAATTATCACATATATATATTTATATATCATAATTATGTATCCATGATGAATGATTACGTATCGTTGTGTTGTTCGTATATACAATCAATGTCCGCAAAATACCACCCCCTAGCGACCAGCCGCAAACAAAAGCCGACTGCCTCGTGAGAAGCAGTCGGCTTTTTACAGCGCGTTTAATTGCGGATTACGTGGCGTCAGCCTCAGTATCGCGCACCACTTCAAAAATGGGCGGCAATACGCGGATGGCCTCAATAAGCTGGTAGAGCTGGGTGGCATCGAGCACCTCTACGGTAATGCGCAGCCTGGCACGTCCATCCACCTGATTGTCCATGTTCAGGCCAATAATGTTGACGCCGTTGCGCGCCATGACCTCGGCAACCTTGGCCAGAACGCCCTGTTCGTTCTTGGCAATAATGAATATGCCTGCTGCGTAGGGCTTTTCTTCCATGCCGTCCCAATGCACGGAAATAAGGCGCTCCGGCTCCATATTGGCAACATTGGGGCAGTCGGCACGGTGTACGCTGATGCCAAGACCACGGCTGATGTAGCCGATAATGGGATCGCCCGGCACCGGGTTGCAGCACTTGGCAAAGCGCATGAGCACGCCGTCCACGCCGGAAATGCCCACGCCCTCACCCTTGCGGGAGGCGGCTTCCTTGCTTTCCTTCACCGTGGGGGTGGCAGGTTCCGCAGTTGTGGCGGCCTCGGGGTGCAGCACGGCATACAGCTTGTTGAGCACCTTGCGCGGTGTGGTGTGTGCGTAGCCAACGGCGGCAACCAAATCATCCACGCTGTCAAAATTCATTTCCTGGGCCACAATGGCCAGGTGCCCGTCCTTGGTGGCCTTGCCCACGTTCAGACTGACCTTGCGGCCTTCTTTTTCCAGCAGTTCGCGACCAAGAGTCACGGCGTGGGTGCGTTCTTCCGTGCGCAGATAGTGTTGAATACGGCTGCGCGCCTTGGCGGTTTTGACAATTTTGAGCCAGTCGCGGTTGGGATTGCGCGCCGGGTCGGTGAGGATTTCCACCACATCGCCGTTTTTCAGCTCCGTGCCAAGGGGCATGAGGCGGCCATTGATCTTTGCGCCACTGCAATGCTGCCCCACCTTGGTGTGGATCACAAAGGCAAAGTCCAGCGGCGTAGCGCCCTCGGGCAGTTCCTTGACATCGCCCGCCGGGGTGTAGATGTAGACCTCGTCCTTGAACAGATCCATTTTCAGCGAATGCATGAACTCGCGGGAATCTGTTTCTTCACTCTGGCGCTCAAAAATTTCGCGCAGCCATGCAAACTGCTCAAGGTCTTTACTGTTGACGCGGCCTTTTTCCTTGTACAGCCAGTGGGCGGCAACGCCGTGTTCGGCCTGCCTGTGCATTTCCTCGGTGCGTATCTGGATTTCAATACGCTCGCCTTCCGGCCCGATGACCGTGGTGTGCAGGCTCTGGTAGCCGTTGGTCTTGGGCATGGAAATATAATCTTTAAAGCGCCCGTGCACAGGCCGCCACTGGGAGTGCACAAGCCCCAACGTGGCGTAACAGTCCTTGATATCCTGCACCAGCACGCGAAAGGCCATGATGTCGTGCATTTCGTCCAGAGTCATGGACTGGGCCTGCATCTTTTTATAGATGCTGTGCTTGTGCTTGATGCGCCCGTAAACCTGCCCGGTGATGCCGTTTGATTCCAGCAGATCCTGAATCAGGCCCACAACCTTGCCGATGATCTGCTTTTCCACAACCTGATGGTTGTCCAGCCAGTGATCGATCTGGTTGTAAATGTCTGGGCGCATGTATTTGAAGCTCAGGTCTTCCAGATCGCGCTTCATCACGTACAAACCAAGGCGATTGGCCAAGGGCGCGTAGATATCCATGGTTTCCTGGGCAATGCGCTTCTGCTTGTGACTTTTCTGAAAGTCCAGCGTGCGCATATTGTGCAGGCGGTCGGCCAGCTTGACCATGAGAACCCGCATGTCGTGGCTCATGGCCAGGATCATCTTGCGGATATTCTCCGCCTGGGCTTCTTCCTTGTTCTCAAAGGTGATCTGGCTGATCTTGGTAACGCCGTCGACAATGTCGGCCACTTCCTCGCCAAAATTTTCGTCCAGCTCTTCGATGGTGGCCTTGGTGTCTTCTACTGTGTCGTGCAGCAGGCCGGCGGCAATGGTGGGTTCGTCAAAACCCATGCCCGCCAGAATGCTGGCAACCGCCAGAGGGTGGGAAAGGTACGGCTCGCCCGAAAGGCGGGTTTGCCCCGCATGAGCGGTGGCGGCAAACACATACGCCTTCTGGATCAGCTCCAGATCCGCGTTCGGGTTGCCAGCCGAAACCTTATCGAGAATTTCCTGAATACGAATCATGCGTAACGTCCACCCACAGCGTAAAAAAATATCTTCAACCAGTTCTGGAACTATGTTCCGACTAAAGCGGCCTTGTCAACGCCGAGGGCTGCCGAATTGTAGGCCAAAGCGCACAAACGCAACGGCCCCGGCTGGACAACCAGCCAGGGCCTGTTCAAATCCGCTTGGTCTGAATATGCGCCTGCAAGCCAGCAGGCAAGGGCAAAAAAGCTGCCGCGTGCCCGGTGCGCAGTGCTTATGGCTCCATCTGCGTGTGCTGCAACGCCTTGGGAATCCACCACTTCTCAAAATTATACATTATGCCCGCCAGCGCGGGTTCTATGCCCTGAAACCGCCGCTGCACCACAGGCAGGGCATAGGGCACAAACAGAAAACAGTAGGGCTGCTCCGCATCAAATATTTCCTGAATGCGGTAGTACAGTTCTGCGCGCTTTTTCTGATCGGGTGTGGACTGTGCTTCTTCAAGCAGCTTGTCCACCTCGGGATTGCGGTAGTGGGTAAAATTCAGCCCGCCCTCAAAGGTCTGCGATGAATGCCATACAGAAAACAGATCCGGATCCTGGGGGATTGTCCAACCCAGCAGCACGGCGTCAAACCGCCCCTTGTTGACAAATTCGCGGATAAAGGCCGCCCACTCCACGGTACGGATACGCACGTCAATGCCCACCTCGCGCAGTTGCGACTGCATGACGGTAGCCGCAAGAATGCGCTGCTCGTTGCCCTGATTGGTCAGAATGGTAAAGGCCAGCGGCTGGCCGTCACGGTCAAGCAGGCCATCGCCGTTGTGGTCGGCAAAGCCCGCCTCGGCCAGCAGGGCCCGCGCGGCGGCAATGTTTCTGGGCATGGGCTTGAGGCCGGGATGGTACGGCCACGAGCCGGGCTTGAACGGCCCAAAAGCCGGAACCCCCTGCCCCAGCAAGACTCCCTTGATGATGCCCTCGCGGTCGATTGCCATGGAAATGGCCCGCCGCACCCGCACATCCTTGAAAAACGGATGCTCCAGATTAAAGCCGAGGAAAATATACACCGAGGCGATGTAGCGGAATTTATGGAATCGGCTCTGCCATTCAGGGCCGGAGGTCTGCCGCAGATATTGCAGAGGCGAAAGATCCATCACGTCCAGCCTGCCCGCACGGGTTTCCATAAACATGGTAGCGTTGTCGGGAATGATCCTGTACACCACTTCGTCAATACGCGGCTTGCCCGCAAAATAGGTGGGCGATGCCTCCAGCACTATGCGGCTCCCCGGCTCCCACGACTTGAGCCGATACGGCCCGGCCCCCATGGGCTTGCGCGCAAAAGGCGTGGAGCGGATGTTTTGCCCTTCCAGAATATGTTTGGGCAAGATAGGGTTCATCCAGGTGGATACCGCCCGCGCAAAAAACTGGTCATAGCGCACTTCAAACGTGTAGCGGTCAATGACCCGCAGTTCCTTGATACGCAAAAAATCCTCGGCATAAGGGCTGCCGGTGGCAGGGTCTGCCGCCAGCTTGCAGGTAAAGGCCACATCTTCAGCGGTCAGCTCCTGCCCGTCCTCCCACAAAATGCCTTTGCGCAGGGTAAAACGCATGCGTTTGCCGCCGTCTTCCATGCTCCAAGATTCTGCTGCCCATGGCTCAGGCTGCAAATCCTTGTTGTAACGCAACGGCGCCGTGTAGATGAGGTCTGCCACCTCATGCGAGGCGGAGTCTGATGTGAGGTAGGGAATAAGATTTGAAGCCTCGCCAATGGTGCCAAAAAATATGCTGCCGCCCGAAGCCGGGGGGCCAGCCGGGCTGACTGCCGCACCCGAGGGGGCAAGGCCGGTTTCTTCCGGCAGATCACCCGCAGAATTGGCGCAAAAAGCCGATGATGCACAAATGCACAGTAAAGCACATGAAATTGTGACCCAACGAATCCACTTTTTGCCGTAAAATCGTGTGGCCCGTTGGGCCGATATTGATTCCAACATATTGATTGCGCGCTCAAAATTTATTTTTTTCATAAAAGTCACACTTCATATTGCTTTCGCCCCCCAACCTGTGCTATTTATCGCAAACGTCATAACATCGCTCCGTTTCTGGAATTTTCCAGAAATTTCACCGGAGTATTTTTGGGGAACCCATGAGTCGATCTGAACAGAGCGTCGTTCGCGAAATGTGCCAGACTTTCCTGCACGATAGTGTGCCGGAATACATCCGCGACGCTGCCTACTATATCCTGTCCGAAGGTGAGGTGCAAAAAATAAATATCCAGGAGGGCGAAACCTGGGACGTCCAAGGCGTCATCCAGGGCGAAGACCTGCAGGTCTTCACGCCGAGCCTGAGCCTCACCATTACGGACCGCAGCACCCGCCACCAGTGCAACTGCTCTGATGCGTTCTCAGGCATCTGCCGCCATGTGGCAGCACTTGCTTTGCGCCTTGTGGAAGAACTGCGCAAGGAACAGGGCGACCCGGAAGAAACCCCACCCCCCAGCACCGACTGGAAACAGAGCTTCCGCAACTTTTTTTCTACCGACATGGAACCGGAACCAGGCCGCCACTATCTCATATTCCGCTTTGAACCGGAACAGGGCCGTCTGCTGGTTTCCTTTTTCCGTGGGCGGCAGAATAAATCCGGGCTTTCCAGCGTACACAACGAGGTAACCCTGGATCAGATCATCCAGAACCCCGACTGGTGCGAATTTTCACCACAATTGCCGCATGTGGCCCGCCAGATCGGCCAGCACCTCGACTATTACGGCCACCGGGTTGAAATCCCCCAGGGACTGACCTCATGGTTTTTCTGGTCTGTGCGCAAGGAATACTATCTGCTGTGGAAGGACACTGACAAACCCTGCCGCATCGAGAGCACGCCTTTTGCGCTCAAGCTCAAGCCCATTCTGGACGACTCGGGCTTTCGTTTTGAAGTGCTGCTCAAGCGCGAGGGCCGCCCCCCGTTGCCCATCCGCGCGGGCCGCAGCAATCCCAGCGACCGCAACCCGACCGAGAGCACCGCGCCGGAAGACGCGCCCATCACCTTTCACGGGCAAATGCCCCTGTGGGTCTGCTACCAGCACAATTTCTATCCGGTGCAGACGGGCCTCTATCCTTCGCTGGTGCGCAACCTTATTTACGAACGCCCGGTTGTACCGCACGAAGAAATTTCCGAATTTCTCGACCGCGTGTGGACGCGCCTGCCAGCCTCGGAACTCTACGAACCACAGCAGTTCCTCAAACTCATGGAACCGGTATTCCAGCCTGCCACATATAATCCCAAGCTCTTCCTTGATGAAGAAGGCAGCCTGCTGACGCTGGAAATCGACAACGTCTATGAAACGCGCCACGGCGAATTTACTCTCAACGGGCCCAACCCCGACTTCCAGACCGGCAGCTACGCCTATGACGGGCAGACCTATCTGGTGCGCCGCCATCAGGACGAGGAAGCCCAGTTGATGAACGAACTGAGTGGCATGGACTTTCAGGCCCGCTCAAGCAAACTGTGGTTCCTTGAGCCGGAAGAAGCCATTGCCTTCCTGCTCGACTCGTACCCCAAGCTGATTGAAAACTACCGCGTCTACGGCGAAAAGGCCCTCTCGCGCTACAAGGTGCGCACGGCTTCTTCCAACATCACGGCGCAGGTGGTCAGCAATGAAAAGGAAAAATGGTTCTCGCTGGACATCAACGTGGAATACGAAGGCCAGAGCCTGCCCCTGGAAAAGATATGGAAGGCCTGGACCCGAGGCAAGCGCTATGTGCAGTTGAAAGACGGCTCCTATACCAGCCTGCCCGAAGCATGGCTTGAAAAGCTCTCGCATAAGCTCACGGCTCTGGGGCTCGACCCTTCAAAGCCCCCGCAGCAGAAATTCAAGCAGTTTGAGGCCCCGGTGCTCGACAGCCTGCTGGAAGACCTGCCCGGCGCCGCCACAGATTCCTTCTGGAACAACCTGCGCGAAAAAATCCGCTCGTTCCGCGAGGTGCGGCCCATCGCGCCGCCCAAGGGGCTCAACGCCAACCTGCGCAGCTATCAGGTGCAAGGCCTTTCGTACCTCAACTTCCTTTCGGAATACGGGTTCGGCGGTATTCTTGCCGACGAAATGGGCCTTGGCAAAACCGTGCAGACCCTGGCCTTTATCCAGCACATGATTGACGTGCACCATGACGGGCCAAACCTTATTGTGGTGCCCACCTCGGTGCTGCCCAACTGGGAGCGCGAAGCGGAAAAGTTCGTTCCCGGCCTCAAACGGCTGACCATTTACGGCACCCGCCGCGAGGGCATGTTCAAGCATATTTCCAGCTCGGATCTCATCATCACCACCTACGCACTGCTCCGGCGCGATCTGGAGGAGATGGAAAAATACGAGTTCAACACCGTTATTCTTGACGAAGCCCAGAACATCAAGAATCCCAACACCATCACAGCCCGCGCCGTGCGCCGCATCAATGCCCGCATGCGCCTGTGCCTCTCGGGTACGCCCATCGAAAACAACCTTTTCGAGCTGTGGTCGCTGTTCGAGTTCCTCATGCCGGGCTTTCTGGGTTCGCAGCACGCCTTCCAGCGGGGCATCGTCAAGCCCATCAAGGACGGCGACGCTGAAACGCTGGACTATCTGCGCACCCGTGTGCGCCCCTTCATTCTGCGCCGTACCAAGGCCGAAGTGGCCAAGGATCTGCCGCCCAAGGTGGAAAGCGTCACCTGTTGCGCGCTGGAAGAAGCGCAGGCCGAGCTGTACGCAGCCCTTGCCCGCAAGCTGCGCGCCCAGGTGCTGGCAGACGTGGATCAGAAAGGCCTTGCCAAAAGCCAGATGTCCATTCTCGATGCCCTGCTCAAGCTGCGTCAGATCTGCTGCCACCCGCGCCTGCTCAAGCTCGACATGCCCGGCTTCTCCAACAACCTGCCTTCGGGCAAGTTCGATGCCTTCAAGGACATGATCGTGGAAATTGTGGAAGGCGGCCACAAGGTGCTGGTCTTCTCACAGTTTGTGCAGATGCTGCAAATCATCAAGCAGTGGCTGGAATTCTCGCAGATTCCCTTCTGCTACCTTGATGGCGCGAGCAAAGACCGTTTCGATCAGGTAGACAAGTTCAACAATACACCTGAAATTCCGATCTTCCTTATCTCGCTCAAGGCTGGCGGTACGGGCCTCAACCTGACCTCCGCCGACTACGTTATCCACTACGACCCGTGGTGGAACCCCGCCGTGGAAAGTCAGGCCACAGACCGTACCCACCGTATCGGTCAGACCCGTCAGGTCTTTTCCTACAAGCTCATCTGCCAGAACACGGTGGAAGAGAAGATTCTCAAATTGCAGGAAGCCAAACGCGGCGTTGCGGAAGCCATCATTCCCGGTCAAGACACCTGGAAGTCGCTTACGCGTGAAGATCTGGAAATGCTCTTTGACGTGTAGCTTCAAACTTTGCCCAAATGACATAACAGCAAGGCCCTCTGGCGACAGGGGGCCTTGCTTGCGTTTTGGCATTCTGCTTCGGGCATGAAAAAACCGCCCCAAGGGGCGGTTCAATAATCTGTGAAGCAGGCTCTGCCGGACAGGCGCGCCCCGCCGGAAGACAGCATGCAACTATCTGAAACAAAAAATTTTAGAGTGCTGGCTCCCCGCAACACGTCCCGCTGCAACCTGCCTCTGGAAAGCTAGGAAAGTACTGCCTTGGCTTCGGCCACACGGGCCTCTTCTTCCCTCCCAAGCTTGCGCAGGGCACGGGCAAGGGTTTCCCAGGCCTCGGGCTTATCGTGCAGGCCGGCGCTTTTGCGGGCCAGCAGCTCCGCCATGGCCGGATCTTCATTGCTATCCAGATAGATATTCGCCAGCAGCAGCATGGAGGCCGCATCCTGCGGATTGCGCACCAACGCCTCGTGCAGCAGTTCGCGGGCCTCGCCCCCCTTGCGCTGGCGCACAGCCACACGCGCAAGGTGCCTGCGGGCAAGGCTGGGCGCGCCGGGGCGCGCATCTTCCAGGGCAGCGGCTATTTCATAAAAACGCCGTGCCTCGGCCCTTCTGCCGCCCTGTTCGCACAGTTGCCCAAGACGGATGTGGGCAAATTGGTGATCGGGCGAAACCTTGACGCACTGTCGGTAATACCGGGCTGCGGCGCGCTTTTCGCCAAGACCCTGACAGACCGTGCCCAGATTGTAGTAAATCTGTTCGGCAAGAGCTTTATCCGGCCCGTGCCGCAAGGCTTCCGTAAAATGCCGCCGGGCTTCATGCTGCCGCCCAAGGGCCGCCATACATACGCCAAGGGAATTCCAGGCCATGGCATTGGCCTCGTCAGCCAGCAGAGCAAGCTTGTATTCTTCCACCGCGCCAAAAACATCGCCTAGGCTGTACCGCCTGTCGGCGCTGATGTTCAGCGCAAGGGAATTGCACACGCCCACCTTGGGGTCTGGCAGCAGCAGGGCGTATTCCAGAGCCTTCAGGGCGCAGTCGGGCATTTCTCCCCTGCGGAACTGAAGGAAGGGATACCCAGCAAGCCCCACAGAAGCCGAAATGCCACGGCTGTTTAGTTCGCCGCACACGCCCTCGTACAGAGACACAAGGGCTTGCGCTTCCACATCCGGATGGAAAAATATCAGACTGTTGCTGCCGTAGCGTCCAGCCATCGGCTGCGGCAGGCTCTGCGTCTCGCCAAGGGCATCGCGCCACACGTTGAGGGCTGTTTCAATAATTCCCTGCCGATTTGCAGCATCGTGCACGCCGTCCAGCGGAACGGCATCCGTGTTCGCTGCCTCACCCGAGTCAGAATTGCCAGGCTCCAGCCGCAACAGGCAAAGCGTAAAGCGGTTGCGCCTCTCCGCCTCCACGGCAAAACGGTTCAAAAAATCACCGTGCCCGCACAAACCGCCTGCACACTCTGCTTGGGGGGACGCGGAAGCACCACATGCAGCAGCAGCATGTTTGCCACCTTCGGCGGATTCTGCCCTCTGGTTCTGCTCCTGCACGGCCACCGCCGCATTTGGAATGGCAGGGCGCGCGGCGGAAAAATCCTGTTCGTCCAGATCTGGGCTCAGAACGGGCGTTTCACCCAGCAGGGTGAGCCTGTCCCCCACCTCGGGGCGGCAGGTAACATCAACCAGATGCAGGGCCTCGGCAACGGAATCCGTATCCCGCGTATGCAGCACCACCAGTTCGCCCTTGTAATGGGGCGAACCGCTTTCTGCCTGTCCCCACAGGGCAAACCGCATGCCCTCGCGGGCCTTGGCCTGACGCCCAAGGCTAAGCCGCACGCGGCCCAGCGGCAGGGATTCCAGCACCATGCCGCCTTCTTGCAGGATGCGCGCAAAGGGCATGATGCGGCTTTCCACAGCCTGAGCGCCGTCAGCCTCCTGCCCGGCCACATCTGCGGCGAGGCGGGCGCGATCCATGCACAGGCGAGCTTGATCGTGCATTTCAAGGTGCATTTCTGTACCGCGCATATCCTGCGGGTACAGGGCATGCCCTGCGCACAAACGCGGGCGCACCGGCTTTTTCAGCAGCGGATAGGGCATGCGCACCGCTTCCATGCGCGTCAGGGCTGCGCGGGCCAACTTATGGCAAGCGCCGCGCCCGCTGGCGGGAAAGAGCAAGGCAATTTCCCAGCGCCCCACGCGCGCTGCCAGAACATCCGACGGCAGGGCTTCGCGGCAGGCGTCTGCCAGAGCCTTGAGATATTTTTCTGCAAAAGCATGCCCGCCGCGCCGCACCACAGAATCCCCGTTGGCAAGCCTCAGCAGCACAATCCCCATGCACAGCCAGTGCAGGGGAGCGGGGCCGCTTTCTTCCGCGCCCGGCTCTTCCAGATAGGCCCGCAAACGCTCCGCGGCATTTTCCATATGCGCAAACAGGGCCTCTTCTGTGGCAAGCCCGGTAACGGAATCCGTGCGCATGGCCTTGGCTCTGGCAAGATTTTCCAGACACAGGGCCGTTATGGCAGGCAGAAAAGGCAAAAGGGGCCGGGCCTCGCGCGCCTTGACGCCGTGCAGCATGGCAACGCCAAGCAGATGGTCGTCGCGACGCAAGGGCAGCAGCAGCCTGCGTTCCCGCGACAGCAATTGCGGCTCTTCGGGCGCGCGGCTGGTAGGAAAATACAGGGCGTGCCCTGAAAAGGACAGGAATGAAGACAACTGTTCACACAACAGGCCTTCCATTTCCATGAGGTCTTCACGCGCGAGTTCGAGCTGCGGGCAGTTTTTTTGCATCTTCAAATTGTAGTGTGGCAAAGGCTGCTTGTCTAGAAAATTTCAAGACAGAGAACCCCCGTTGGCCTGACCACCAAAGGATGGCTTTTCCGTTCAGCCCCATCCCGGAGCTGCCCGCCGAGGCCAAACCATGCCCGCAACTTGATTTTGCCCCATTGTGCGGCTAATTTTATGGAAATTGAACGCTGTGGCGGGCAAAAATTTTGCCGCGGCCGCCTTGTTAACGCGCCAGGCGCTTGCCTGTGAACACCATCCACGATAGCATATCCAAAGTCGATAATTTTGCGCGCAGCAAACCACTGCGCGCCTGATATCGACAAGCCAAAGGAACTTTTATGCCAGTTGCCACGTTTCCCCTCGGCCCTTTGCAGACCAACAGCTACCTTATCCACAGCGGCACTCAGGCCGTTGCGGTGGACGTGGGCGGCGACCCGGAACCCATGCTGGAGTATCTGGCTAAGCACGGTCTGAAACTGGCTGCCATCTGCATTACCCATCGGCACTTCGACCACGTTTACGGCGTGGCGGATTTGCAGAAGGCTACAGGAGCACCTGTTTACATCAGCGCCGATGATGACTGCCTGGAGGGGACGGAATCCGCGCAGGGCGGCCTGTGGGGCTTTCCCACTGTGACTCCGTATCAGTCGCAGCCCATAGCTCTGGGCAAGACCTCGTTCGGCGGAATGGAATGCGAAGTGCTTGCCACCCCTGGGCACACCCCGGGCGGAGTTTCGCTGTTTTTCCCTACTGAACAACTTGTTTTTACAGGAGATGCGCTCTTTTACCGCTCTATTGGCCGCACGGACTTTCCCGGCGGCGATCACGACGGCCTGCTGCGCTCAGTGACGGAAGTACTTTTCAAACTGCCGGAAGACGCCGTTGTGTACCCTGGTCACGGTCCCTCCACCACCATTGGCGATGAAAAAAAGAGCAACCCTTTTTGCGGTGAATTTCAGCTATGAACAACGTGCTTGTGCTCCAGTGCAGTCCTCATGTGGGAGGCGTTTCTGATTCGGTGGCAAACCTTTTTACAAAAGGCATGGCCGAAGCCGGAATTGAAGCGCGCACTGTAGCCTTGCGCGACTATGCATATTCGCCCTGTACGGGGTGCGGCGGCTGCTCCAGGCCGCCGCACAAATGCATTCTGGCCAATCGGCCCCTGCCCGGTCAGAATGATGCCTGCGCCCAGATGGACCAGGCTGAAGAAATTTTTCAAATGATCAACGAAGCACAGATGATCATGATTTCTTCTCCCATTTATTTCTATTTTCTACCAGCGCACTTCAAGGCGCTTATCGACAGAACCCAACGATTCTGGATGTTACAAGGCGGCGAAGACCGCGGTTCCCTGCCCCTTTCCCGCGCAAAGCCCGTGCTTGTAGCCATGACCGCAGGGCGTCGGCGCGGCAATCTGTTGTTTTCAGGCTCTCTGCTCTCGCTCAAATACTTTCTGGCCCCCCTTGGGGCTGCCGTTCGGGAAACCCGACTGCTGCGCGGGCTTGAATCAACCAAGGATCTGCACGAACGCCCCGCAGTAATTGCCGCCCTGCATGCCTGGGGGCACGACTGGGGCCACAGGCTCGCCACAGAAAATGCCAGCTATGAGCTGACCCAGCCCCTGCCCGAAGCTGCGGACAAACCATAGACCGCGCCTTTTGTACCCCGTTCCTCACCCCATGCCACATGACAAGCCCCAGCCGCACGCACCTGCACGCCGTGGCTGGCTGGGTTCTGTGGTGGCCCGCATGCAAAAAACACTGGGGCTGAACCAAGACCGCTGTTTGCACTGTCTGCGTCCCTTTTCCCCTGCGTTTGCGGCGCATCTCAATGCCGCGACAGCGCCGGAATCCCTCCTTTGCCCCCAATGCTGCGACCTGCTCACCCCATACGCCGGGCCCAGATGCCCGCGTTGCGGAATTCCGCCTTCTGATCCACAGGCAGGCAACAGCATCTGCGGCGCATGTCTACAAAATCCACCGCCGTGGAGCGGCGCTGCTTTCTACGGCCTCTATCAGGGGGCCCTGCGGCACACCCTGCTGCGGCTCAAGTTTGACGGGCATCTGTACCTTGCCCCCCTGTTGGGAAATTTTCTGCTTGAATCGGTGACCTGCCTGCCCCGGCCAGATGTCATTGTGGCAGTGCCGCAGCATCCCGCCCATCTGCGCCGCCGGGGATACAATCAGGCCCACGAACTGGCGCGGGCACTGCACGGCCTGTCAGGCCTGCCTGTGTCTTCAAGGCTGCTTTCCCGCCCCGTGCCCGGTCAGGAGCAGGCGCACCTGGGGGCAAAAGACCGGCGCAGCAACGTGCGTCACAGCTTTGCCGCCTCGCCGGAGGCAAGGGGGTTGCGCGTATGGATTGTGGACGATGTTATGACCACTGGCAGCACCATGAATGCCGCAGCCAGCGCCCTGCTCGCAGGTGGAGCCGCGCGGGTGGATGCGGTATTTGCCGCCAGAACGCCGCTCAACACAGCCGCCGAAATTTCGGATCTCCCAAGCCATGCGGGGTAAGTGTGCACGCAGCACATGACAAGCTCATGCTCTTGGGCTATACACAGGTCACATACACTAGCGCCCCGCCTCTACGTGCGGAAACAGAGCCAATCCCTCTGCATATCGCAGGCTTGGGCGCACAGGAGATTTCATGCCCAGCGCACACCGTTCCTGTCATCTGGGGTTATTTGAACATAAAAGTGCAGTTGTCGCCGCGTGTTGGGCTGTTTTGTCCTTCCTTTTTTTTGCGCCATCCGCACAGGCGCAGGTGACGTTGCTGGTGCCAAGCCAACCCAGCATTGAAGCACCAGCCCCCCGACAAAAGCAGGACGCCCCCGCCAAACGCGAAGATAAAAAAGACGAGAAGCGCCAGCAGGACGCCAAAACAGCATCCGGCAAGACAGACCAGCCCGCTGATGCCGCCGGCAAGCAGCCGGAACAGGCCCCCTCTGGGCCCACTGCCGAAGGCAAACCCGCTCCCAGCGGCGAGGCCGCCCCAGCAGACGCCCCGGCCAAGCCGGAACAGGCCGCTGCCCCCGCGCCAGCGCCCGCTGACACGCAGATAGATGAAGAAGTAGACGTACTTATCACCATGATGCGCCCCTTCCTGTACGAAGGGTTGGTCATGGACATGCCGCAGATGTTTGCGGTGCTGCGTTACGACAGCACCACACCGATAAAAGACGGCGTGGCGCAGCCCGAACGGCGCGACCTGCTGGGCGACATGGAAGAAATCCGCTACCTGAACCAGAAAGCATGGGGGGCCAACGTCGCCCTGACCAAGCCCGGTCTCTACCAGTTCATCATTGAAGGCCGTCCCTGGTGGGATGCCGCGCACGGACGCTTTTTGCAGCATTACGTCAAAACAACGCTGCCGGTGTACGGCGTTGAGCGCGGCTGGAGCCTGCCCGTAGGCCAGCGTTTTGAAATCGTTCCGCTTTCCCGCCCCTTTGGTCTTACTGCGCCCGCCATGTTTTCCGGCGTGGTGCTCATGGACGGCAAGCCCCTTGCCGCCGCTTCTGTACGCATGGCGCGCATAAATACCGAAAAACGCCCCGTGCCGACCTCATGGCATGAGGATATTGCCGCCCGCACCAACAACAAGGGGGAATTCTCCTTTGTATTAAGCCAACCCGGCTGGTGGTGTTGCATGGCCAGCATTCCCGGTGATCCCCTCAAGGGGCCTGACGGCCAGCCCAAGCCCCTGCAACTGGGGACGCTGTTCTGGTTGTATGTGGACAGTCTTTCCAGCGAGGCGCGGAAGCGCTAGCTTGTTGAAAATTGAGAGTCCCCGGTTACGGTAGCGTGACCGGGGATTTTTGCGTTTTATGCCTGCGTGGTGCGCGGTTTCGCCTAGGCGGGCCGATGGTAATCCTTTTTGCTTCCCTGCGGCACGGGATTCCGCCCTCCGGCGGAGTTTGGGACGCCTGCGCGGCGTGCGGCAAGGCGGGGCCGGTTATGGGGCTACGCCCCCTTCTCGGCCCCCCTTGCATCCC
>NZ_CABSIF010000020.1 GCF_902477725.1 uncultured Desulfovibrio sp.
CCTGTCGACGGCGTGAAAGGCCGTTGTCCTGGGCCGGCTAGACGATGGGGACGCGGTGTTGTTGGCTGGGCTGCAAGGACTCGAACCTTGATTAACGGAGTCAGAATCCGTCGTCCTGCCAATTGAACGACAGCCCAACGCGAGAACCGTGTATATGTGAAACTGCTGGGTAGTGTCAACAGAAAATTTGAAAAAAATGTTATAGCCTGCATTTTTATACTCTGTCTTCCACCTCGAACGAGGTTTGGGGAAGAGGCGCATGGGCAGGCATGTGAATAGAAGGGCGAGGAGGTGGTGCGTTTTTTTAGATTTACCCGCTGGCGAAACAGCTCTGGTACTTGATGACTGATTGTTAAACTTTGGACTTAAGCTTGACAATATCTTGCATAAAGGTATGTTTTCCCACATGCGCCAATGGTCGGCAGACCGTAAAATTGGTGCTGCAAGTATCGGTTTCCAGCTGTTTCCGCGGCAAGACGCCTCATGAAGACTGCTCTGTTCTTTATAGAACAAGGTGGTCTGTGCGGCGTAGGTGCGGCTGGAGTTTGTTTGTTTAGCTTAACCTGTACGGAGGAGTTTGGGTATGGCATCAACAAAAGCCTATAATGAAGACAAAGTAGCCCTTATTATTGGCTGCTTCATCTTCTTGCTGGCGCTGGGCAAGTTCGCTGGCCTGGATCTGCTGGGCTGGGGCCTCAAAATGGGTATGTGGGTCAAAAGCCCGCTTGATTGCTGGTCTTCGGCCTCTAAGGGCGCATTGCCTGGCGTGGGGGCTCTGATCGCCAGCTATGTGTTTATTGCCGCCGTCATGTCTGTGGGCATCAAGCTCATGAAGGGCAACATCGGCAAGTTCCTTTACGGTTTTACCTGCATTTTCTTCATTGCCATCGCCTGCTACACTGTGGGCGCCAACGCTTACATTGCAGCCAACCCCACGGAAATCGCCAAGCAGGGCATCACCTGGTCGCTTGGTCTGAGCACCGAGGCTGGCCTTATTGTGGCCTTGGTCATGGGTATTCTGCTGGGCAACCTTACGCCCGGTTTTGCTGAATCCCTGCGCGAAGCCTGCCGCCCCGAACTTTTCGTCAAGATCGCCATCGTTATTCTTGGTGCCGAACTTGGCGTGAAGGCCGCCGACGCCGCTGGCTTTGCCGGTCACGTTATTTTCCGAGGCCTGTGCGCCATTGTTGAAGCCTATTTGCTGTACTGGTCCGTTGTTTACTACGTGGCTCGTAAGTACTTCAAGTTCAACAAGGAATGGGCCGCTCCCCTTGCTTCGGGCATTTCCATCTGCGGCGTCTCGGCGGCCATTGCCACCGGCGGCGCCATCCGCGCTCGGCCTGTGGTGCCGATCATGGTTTCCTCGCTGGTCGTGGTGTTCACCTGCATCGAAATGCTGATCCTGCCCTTTATCGCGCAGCACTTCCTGTACACCGAACCCATGGTGGCTGGTGGCTGGATGGGCCTTGCCGTTAAGTCTGACGGCGGCGCTATCGCCAGCGGCGCCATCACTGAATCCCTGATTCTTTCCAAGATGGCTGGCCTCGGCACCAAGTGGGAGCCAGGCTGGGTCGTGATGGTGACCACCACCGTCAAAATCTTCATCGACATGTTCATCGGCGTGTGGGCTCTGGTCCTCGCCTACATCTGGACTGCCAAGTTCGACAAAACCCGTGGCGAACGCACCATGACCTGGAGCGACGTTATGGATCGTTTCCCCCGCTTCGTGCTGGGGTATCTTGGCACCTTCCTGATCCTGTTGTTCTTCTGCCTGTCTTCGCCTGAACTGCACAAGCTCGGCAAGTCCATGGCTGGCGCCCTCAACGGCTTCCGCGTCATGTTCTTCCTGCTGACCTTCTTCAGCATCGGTCTGGTGTCCAACTTCCGCAAGCTGAAGGAAGAAGGCATTGGCCGTCTGGCAGTTGTGTACATCGTGTGCCTGTTCGGCTTCATCATCTGGGTGGGCCTGTTCATTTCTTATGCCTTCTTCCACGGCATGACCCCGCCTGTGATGGCTGGCTAGTCCAATATACGGAGTAAGTTATGGAAACGAAAACTGAAGTTAAGCTTCACGAAGAAATCGAGAAGATGGAATACGAACCGCTGGATCCCGTTGAACTCAAGCTCGTTCACTGGAGCTGGGGCATCGGCGTGGTTCTGCTGGTTGTGCTCTTTGTCATCAGCAAGTTTGTCATGACCACGCACTAGACGTGCCTGACGCCCATTGATATGAACGCCGGGGAGGGTTTCCTCCCCGGCGCTCTTGTGTGCTGCGACTGTAACGAGCTTGCAGCCCCCTGCAAGGTTCAAATGAATACGTCCGGCTGTCACGGCCAAGGTTGCGCGCCATTGGCATGCAACGGGTGGTGCGCTATACTGTCCACCCCGCATGACCATATCTGCGGCGCATGACTGCCCCTTGCACCCGGGCTTGATAACTGTTCGTTCGGCATCTGCTGGCGAAACTGTGCGAAGGATAAGGCTATGCCGCATTATCATCTGCGCTTTATGAAAGGCCCCAATTATACGCTGAATTTGGAATTTGAGGCTGTTGTGGAGGCATCTTCCTTTGAGGAAGCCTTGAAGCCCCACACAGACTGGCCCATAACAGAAAGTTATGACCACGCCACGGCTACGGCCTGGAATCCCGGCACCTGCATGTATTATCAGGAAATGTGGGAAGCGGCCCTGCTGCCCGAAGGTGAGAGCAAGTAATGACCCCGCGCTACATAGTCAGCGCCTGTCTGGCAGGTGAACGCTGCCGCTATGACGGCGGCGACAATACCTGCGCGCTTGTGGTGCGGCTGGTGGAAGAGGGCAGGGCAGTGCCTGTCTGCCCGGAGGTTCTGGGCGGGCTTGAAACGCCGCGCAGCCCTTGCGAACGGCTGGGCAACCGCGTTGTGAACCGTGACGGGCAAGACGTGACGGATGCTTTTGAGCGTGGCGCGGCCCTGGCAGTGGAGCTTGCCCGCAAGAATGCCTGCAACGCCGCAATTATTAAGAGCCGTTCACCGTCCTGCGGATTTGACCGTATTTATGACGGCAGCTTTAGCCATACATTTTGTGCGGGGGATGGCGTGTGGGCAGAGATGCTGCGCGCCGAGGGCTTTGCCCTGTTCAGCGAAGTCTCGCTCCCTGACGAATCCTGACCAGCATCAGACAAAAGCTGCTTGTGCGATAAGGCCGGGCGCGAGTCGGAAATTTCCGATAACGCGCCCGGCCTGTTTTATTTATGTGGCACAAAGCACAGCTTTGCAGACTGCCGTGATGCAGACAACCAGAGCGCCAAGCTCTTTCGCGGACGCGATACGTTCTCGCGCCTGCGTGGCGGCTCAGCCTCAAATATGCGCAGAATGCCTTTACAGCGAATTTTCTCAGGCGACAGGCTGTGCGGTGGCAATGCCGCGCTCAGCAAGCGCAGCAACAACCTTGGTGCAAAATTCCGGCAGCAATTTTTCGGCTTCCGGGGTCAGCCCCACCTGCATGGTGTGGTAGTCAAAAGGCTGTAGGCCAAAAACAACGGCCTGCACATCATGCCCGGCCATGCTGCATGTGATCAGTGTATCCAGAAGATCAGTCTGGTGCATGGAATCGCGGAAGCTCAGGCTTTTGCGCAGGTCTTCACCTTCCAGCATATAGATGGTGCCGGGTTTTTCCGGCCCAAGCACCACGTCAAGAACCACCAGCGTATCGCAATCCATCAGCGTGGACATAAGCAAAAGGCCTTGCGTGCCGCCATCTTCAAGCCGAACATTTTCCGGCCAGGTATACTTGGTCTGCAAATATTCCACGGCGCGTACGCCAAAGCCTTCGTCTGTCAGCAATATGTTGCCGACGCCCATAATCATTATTCTTTTTTGTTCCACGTTGGCGCTCTCATGTGGGGGTTGCTGCCAGTGTGCGCACGGCGTCCCAGGTGGATGCAATGCCGCATATCTGTGCAGTATGCCAAAATATTTTTCTCTGGTCTATGTTGTTTGCGCAACTGAGTTGCAGGCTGTTTGTGAGGATGCTGCAGCGGCAGCTCAAAATAAAAAAGGGCGGGGAAGCCCCGCCCTTTTCAAAGCCAATTTACTGCGTGTTCAATGCGCTGCTACAGCACCTTGAACTTGTGCACTTCGTTGGTTTCTCCATCGATAACGTGCACGGCACAGGCGATGCAGGGGTCGAAGGAGTGGATGGTGCGCAGGATTTCAACCGGGCGCTTGGGATCGGCCACAGGGGTGCCGACAAGCGCATGCTCGGCAGCACCCATAACGCCCTTGGCGTCCCGGGGTCCGAGGTTCCAGGTGGTGGGCACCACGAGCTGGAAGTTGCCAATCTTGCCTTCTTCAATGCGGATCCAGTGCGAAAGACCGCCACGGGGGGCATCCAGGAAGCCCACGCCCTTGGCATTGGCAGGAACAGCGTAGTCTTCGACGATCTGCTTGTCCTTGCCAATGTTGTTTTCGTACTCGTTGAGCCAGTTTTCGGTCTGCTGGGCGATAACCAGAGTCTGGATACCACGAGCGGCAGTACGGCCCAAGGTGGAGAACAGGGCTTCGGGGCCCACGTTCAAGGCCTTCAGCACGCCGTCAACCGCAGGCTTGATAGTCTTGTGGTTCTGGGCGTAGGCCACCAGGACCTGAGCGAGAGGGCCGGTTTCCATGGACTGACCCGCGTAGCGGGGAGCCTTGAGCCAGGAATAACGGTCGGTGTCGCCCATCTTGGTGAAGAAGGGTTTGGTCTCGCCTTCGTAGGGGGTGCGGGCCTTGTCGCCTTCGTACCAGCTGTGGCGCACGTGTTCTTCGATCTTGGAAGGATCAAAGGGCTGCACCGAGCCGATCTTGCGGTCATAAATGACGCCGGGCTTGTACCAGCGGCTGTTGAGGTCGCGTTCGCCGCCAGCAGCGGGGAACTCGCCAAACGCCATGAAGTTGTCGGTGCCGCCAATGGCCGCCCAGTCCTTGTACTGACCGGCAACCATGAGCAGGTCGGGAATGTAGACCTGTTCAATGAATGTGCGGGCCTTCTTGTACAATTCGCGGAATTCCTTGATGCGCTGGGGCGTCAAGGCTTCGTAACAGGTCACGCCGCCAGCCACGGTGAACTGGGTGTGCGGGTTTTTGGCGCCGAACACGGCCATGCCCTTGGCAATTTCCACCTGGGCGCGCAGGGCTTCCAGATAGTGGGCGGTGGCAACCAGGTTGGCTTCCGGCTCCAGGTAGTAGCTCGGGTGGCCGCCCAGGAAGTAGGCGTTGGTGAAGGGGCCAAGCTGGCCGCTTTCAATAAAGGTCTTCAATTTGGCCTGCACGGCGGCAAAGTCTTCAGCCTTGGCGGGACGCGGCGAAATGGACTGGGCCAGCTTGGCTGCCTTGGCCGGGTCGGCCTGCAGGGCATTGGCCACGTCCACAAAGTCGAGGGCGTGCAGGTGATAAAAATGCACCACGTGGTCATGCATGAACTGCATGGCCAGCACGAGGTTGCGGATATAGGTGGCGTTGGCCGGGATGGGCTTGTTGATGGCGTCTTCGAGCGCGCGTGTAGAGGCAAGGGCGTGCGTGTAGGTGCAGACGCCGCAGGTGCGCTGGGTGAAGTGCTGGGCATCACGCGGATCGCGGCCCTTCAGGATGACTTCAAGGCCACGGTAAAGTGTGCCGCAGCTGCGGGCGTCCTTGATTTTGCCGCCTTCAACTTCAACTTCAATACGCAGATGCCCTTCGATGCGGGTCAGCGGGTCCACCACAATGGGCCCGGTGTAGCTGCTCTGGGGCGTTTGTTTGATCTGGCTCATGATTCCCCCTAGTTCTGGTAGAACGGCGACATTTCGTCCCAGAAACCGGGTTCGCTGCAACCAATGCAGGGATGCCCGGCAGCCACCGGCCAGTTGGTCTCATTGAAGAGAACCTTGGGACAGTTGTTGTACGTCTGCGGGCCTTTGCAGCCCACTTCGTAAAGGCACCAGCCCTTGCGCGCTTCTTCCGAATTGAAGGAAGGCGCAAACTCGCCGGCGTCGAAGTGCTTGCGGCGTTCGCAAAGGTCATGCACGCTCTGACCAAAGAACATGAGCGGGCGGCCCAGTTCGTCCAGTTCAATCTTCTGGCCCTGCAAAAAGGCCACAAGTGCGCCGACCATATTGAGGGGGTTGGGGGGGCAGCCGGGAATATTGATGCCCTTGACGCCCAGGCTGGCAAAGCATTCGTTCACGCCCTTGGCGCCGGTGGGGTTCGGCTTGGCAGCCTGAACGCCGCCGTAGCAGGCACAGGTGCCAATGTTGACCACGGCCTTGGCCTTGGGCAGAATTTCTTTGCAGATGTCGTACATGGTATGGCCGCCAATGTAGCCATACTTGTTGTCCATGCCCGTAGGAATGGCGCCTTCGACCATGCAGACAAAGCCATTGGGGTTTTCCACGGCGGCATGCAGGGCCTGTTCGGCGGCTTCGCCGGCGGCGGCCATGATGGTTTCGTGGTAGTCAAGAGAAATGGTGTCAAGAATGACGGCATCAATAAAGGGTTTGTAAGTGCGCAGCAGCGCTTCGGAACAGCCCGTGCATTCAGCGGCGTGCAGATACACCACTGAAGGACGACGCCCGGTCAGCGCAGCGGCCACCTCGGAGGCGAATGAGGGGCCAAAGCCCATCGTCACCGCCACCGCCGTGCAGAATTTCATGAAGTCACGGCGGCTTATGCCCTGGCGCTCTAAACGCTCTTCTCCGCCTTTTTTGCCCAGACCCACGGCAATACGCATAATAGCCTCCTGGCAAAAGTGAGTGAAAGGCTTTGCTCGGCCCCGCCACAGGGCCCGCTTGCGGCGCAACAAAATCGCGCCAACTCCGCATCAAGACAGCGGCGCTACAACGTACAAAAGGCCGCTCTTTTTGCGGCGCTGTCAGCAAACAAAAATCAGAAACTCGGGCGGTGCGTCACAGAGCGTATTGTCATAGCTATCCCCAGAATGCCACACGCCACAGGGCGACCACCTGCTTCTTAGAATCCTATACTTCTACATGCAAACGGTCAATAGGAAGGAACTTTTTTTGCTTTCTCTTCATCAGCTGTACAGGAAATTTTTCAGGCAGGCTTGGTGGTTGCCTCGCCCCTTTGCTTGCGCTACGGTGCCTGAATCGCACGGCATTGCAGCCGGAGACATGCGGCAATTTCCAACACAAGCACAGCAGAGGACGGCATGAAAACGGAATCTCTTTGTCTGCACGCGGGCTATGAACCGGGCAATGGCGAACCCCGCGTTCTGCCCATAGTGCAGAGCACTACCTTTAAGTACAACACCACCGCCGAAGTGGCGAAGCTTTTTGATCTTGCCGAAGCGGGCTTTTTTTACTCCCGCCTTGGTAATCCTACGGTTGATGCCGTGGAGCAGAAAATCGCCGCGCTTGAAGGCGGCGTTGGCGCGCTGTGCACTTCGTCCGGTCAGGCGGCGAGCATGCTGTCCTTGCTCAATGTGGCCCAGAGTGGCGACCATGTGGTGAGCGCCGCCAGCATTTACGGCGGCACGTTCAATCTTTTTGCCGTTACCCTCAAAAAACTGGGCATTGAAGTTACCTTTGTGGATCAGACCGCCTCCGAGGAGGAACTGGAAAAGGCCTTCCGCCCCAACACGCGCGCCGTGTTTGGCGAAACGCTCTCCAACCCCTCCATGGACGTTCTGGATATTGAGCGTTTTGCCAATCTGGCCCACAGGCACAGGCTGCCCCTGATCATCGACAACACCTTTGCCACGCCCGTGCTTTGCCGCCCCTTTGAATTCGGGGCCGACATCGTAGTCCATTCCACCACCAAATATATGGACGGCCACGCTCTCCAGGTGGGTGGCGTTGTCGTGGACAGCGGCAACTTTGATTGGGCCTCCGGCAAATTCCCCGAATTTACCGAACCCGATCCCTCCTACCACGGCCTCGTGTACTCTCAGGCTTTCGGCAAGGCCGCCTACATCGTCAAGGCGCGCGTGCAGCTCATGCGCGATATGGGCTGCTGCCAGAGCCCTCAGGGCGCGTTCTACATCAATCAGGGCCTCGAAACCCTGCCCCTGCGCATGGAACGCCACTGCCGCAATGCCGAGGCCATCGCCGCCTATCTGGAAAAGCATCCCGCCGTGGAATCCGTCAATTATCCGCGCCTGCCCGGCCACCCGCAAAAAGCCCTGGCTGACAAGTATATGCCCAAGGGATGCAGCGGCGTCATCTCCCTCTCCCTTAAAGGTGGACGGGAAGCAGGCGCACGCTTTATCGACAGCCTTAAAATGATCTCTCTCCAGGTTCACGTGGCCGACATCCGTACCTGTGTGCTTCATCCCGCCAGCTCCACCCACCGCCAGCTGACCGATGATCAGCTGCGCGAAGCCGGTATCACCCCCGGCATGGTGCGCCTCTCTGTGGGCGTTGAGCATGTGGACGATATTATCGCCGATCTGGAGCAAGCTCTGGGGAGCTAGGGTCTTTTTGGCCGCTGACTGCGTCAGGCGGGTTTTCTGTTTGGGTCATGCACGTGTCTATGTGTGCTCCCCGCGCAGAGAATCCGCCTTTCTTGTCAGCGGGCAACCAAAAAGGTTGTGGAAAACTGACCTTCCGAGCGGCCAGTTTTCCACAACCTTTTTACGATGAAACTATATTGAATCTTTGAGCTTTTTTTAGCGTCTGTAGCCCATGGCGCGCCGGATTTTCTTTGGGTCGCCGCCGCCGTCAAAGCCTGCTTCGATCAACCGTGTTGCCATGGCATCCCTGGCATTGCGGCTTGTGCCGCCCATAACCACAGCCAGGATGCGGGTATTGCCGCGCTGGGCTGTAACAATAAGATTGTAGCCCGAGGCCACAGTCCAGCCCGTTTTCAGGCCATTGACGCCGCGCACAGAGCCGAGGAGCGCGTTTGTATTGGCCATTTGTCTGTTCCTGTGAGTAAAAACGCGGGTGCTGTGAAATTTTTGCGCGCCGGGGTGGGCGCGAAGGTAGGCGCGGGTCAGGCTGGCAATATCGCGAGGGGTGGAGCGCTGCCCTGCGGCGGGCAGACCCGTGGGATTTTTGAATTCCGTGCGGTTCAAGCCCAGCCCTTTGGCTTTTTGATTCATGGCGCGCACGAACTGCCGCTCGTTGCCAGCCACACGCAGGGCAAGCGCCGTAATGGCGTCATTGCCGGATGCAACAGCAGCACCGGTGAGCAGCTGCCTGACCGCCACGCGCTCCCCGTTGCGGAGGTGCATGGACGAGCCGCCCACGGTGGACGCGGCAGGTGTGATGCGGATTTTTTCGTCAAGGCTTAGCCGGTTGGCGCTGACGGCATCCATGGTCAGGAACATGGACATCACCTTGGTGAGCGATGCAGGCGGGATGGACATGTCGGCGTTTTTTTCAAAAAGCACCTTGCCAGTATCCATGTTGACCAGAATAGCCGCGCGCACGCCTCTGGCTGCACGAGATTCTGTTGCACCTGCAAGCAGCATTGCGCATATGGCGCAAAAAAGGATGCTGAATACCGCCACGCGCCGCAAGCAGCTCAGAGCTGATGGCGAAAACACCGCATCGCGGGGTTTGCCGTCTTGCGGACGTCTGCTGGGCTGCAATCTGCCGGGCTGATCGCCGGGGGCAAGCCTGCCAAAACCGGAATGTATGGTATCTATCTTATCCATTGTGCCTATAGGTGCGGTTGCCTTCTTCCACTGCCTGGATGGCAAATGCCAGCAGCACAGGGCCCACAATAAGGCCTACCGGCCCAAAGCTCGCCAGACCGCAAAGTATGGCGATGATCAATACAAAGAACGGGGCCTTGATGCCCTGCTGCAAAAAGAGCGGACGCAGGATGTTATCCACGCCAGCCACCACCACAACTCCCCAAAGGGCCAGGCCCACAGCTGCCATGCTGTTGCCCGTGAACCAGAGCGAAAGGCAAAGCGGCGCCCACACTATGGCCGTGCCAATGGCGGGAATGGGGGCCACGAGCGTGGCGAGTAGGCCCCAGAATGCTGGCTGGCGCACCCCTGCAAAGGCAAAGGCAATGCCGCACAAGATGCCCTGCGCCGCAGCCACCAGCACAATGCCCAGCAGAATGCCCCGTAACGCCCGGTGGATGGCAGCCGTAAAGCGGCAGAGCATTGCTTGCGGTATGTGGAATATCCTGCCGGAAATCTTGCGGATGTGGCGGGCATAAGTGGTAAAGATCACCGTGAGCGTAAAGAACAGAAAGCTTGTCCACAGCACTGTCATGGTGCCGCCGAGAAAATCCATGCTTCGGCTCAAAAGCAGGCTCATGGCGTCGCCAAAAAATGCATCCAGTTTTTGCAGAAAGTCGCTGACCATCTTTTCTGCGCGCGGATATTCTGCAAGGCTTAGCCGCCATTGCTGAATATTGGCCACCCACTCGGGCGGCAACTGAAAGTTGTTGGCTTGCAGTTCGCGCAAGCGCGCAAAACCAGCCGCCGCCTGCGGCGTCACCAGCAGGGCGAGCATGGCAATGGGAACTAGTATGGAAGAGAGGAGAGTGGTTATGTACGCATAAAGGGGAAGGGTGCTTGAAAGGCTAAGCCGGAATTTACGCCAGCGGGGGCCGCTCCGGGTTTTTTCAAGGCGTTTGCGCCACATCCGGCCCTTCATTTGTAGTGTCCGGTAAAGCGGCAACGAAAGGCATGACAGACAGGCAGCCATGAATATGGTCACCGGATTGTGCCAGAGCAGCATATACAGCGCGAGCGCGGCCAAGAGGTAGAGCAGACGCGGCAGCGTTAGAGTCATAGTAGGCCTTGGGTTATGTGGGCGCTGTTTTTTTACCAGCGCCGGAACGTTGGAACGCGCAAGAGTAGCAAAAGCGGGCGGGGTCTGCCAAGAGGCGCAAAGGTATAAATACGCCCGCGCGGGTCAGGGCTGGCAGCCGTGCGGCATATGCCAGTGCGCATCACGGCGCAACGGCCCGACCGGAAAGTTTTTGTCAGGCGCGCCCTGGCCGCCCTGCGGTTGTGCAGGGAGGCCAGAGCGCGCCATGTGGTCGCACTGCGGTATGTTTGCGCGTTGACGCGCTGCGGAAAATACGTCTGGGATAAAACCGTTGCCGCGAAGCCAGAAAGGCGCGGCGTCGGCTGGCGGAGACCAGGGCAGCAGCCCCGGCCCTAATTCAGCACGTTGCTGCCTTTAAAGCTGATGTTGATCACTTCGTAGGTAACCCGGCCACGCGGAATATCCACGGTCACTTCATCGCCTACTTCGCGGCCCAGCAGGGCCTGGCCCACAGGGGAAAGGAACGAGATGGAACCCTTGGCGGGGTCGGCCTCGTCAGGGCCGAGAATGGTGAAGGAGCGTGCTTCGCCGCTGTCCACATCCTCAACCTCAACTGTAGAGCCAAAGATGACCTTGTCGCCCTTCAGGGAATCAAGATCAACGACCTGATAGAGCGCCATGCGGGATTCAATGTATTTGATGCGGGCTTCAGCCATGCCCTGACGTTCCCGCGCGGCGTCGTACCCGGCGTTTTCTCGCAGGTCGCCTTCTTCACGGGCTTCTTTGATGGCCTGGATGATGGCGGGCCGTTCGCTCTTCAGGCGGGCCAGTTCGTCTTCCAGCTTTTTGTAGCCTTGCACGGAAATGGGGATGCTTGTCATGGTTGCCATAATCTGACCTCACAAACGAAAAAAAAGCGCCGCTGCCCAGGCAGCGGAGCAAGCAATGGGGGGTATTTTCCGAAAAAAAGGCTGCACGGGCCGCAGTGACTGTGCGCTAAACCCGGCTGCGTTAACCGGGTGATAATCCGTAACAGCAAGGACACACTACCTACTGGGCGCAAAACGGTCAAGCCCCGAAGCGCGCGGGCTGGGGAAGGCCTGCCCTGCCTCTGCATAATGTCATGTAATCGACATGAGGTTCAGGCTTGCGCGGCAGTGAGCCTGCGTATATGTTGGAGATGCGCCCAACGCGGCAGGCGCTTGCGCCCGCAGGGCAGAGCTGCGTAAAACGCTTGGTTTGAGCGGCATATAACAACTGTATGAACAACGGCAGACTATGAAAAAATATTTGCGTTATCTTGGGTCGGTGCTTGTCACGGCGGTGTTTTTTCTGGCTGTGTACCTTTTGTACCATAAGCTTAAAAGTTACAGCATAGCCCAGATTCGCGAAAGCATAAGCCAGATATCGCACGGGCGGATTCTCTGCTCGTTGCTGCTGATGGTGGTCAATTACATTATTCTTGTGGGCTACGACTGGCTGGCGCTCAAGGCCATTCACAAAACCCTGCCTTTGCCCCGCGTGGGGCTTGTTTCATTTGTGGGGCAGGCTGTCAGCTATAACTTTGGCGCGCTGCTGGGCGGCACCAGCGTGCGTTACCGGTTTTATTCAGCCTGGGGTTTTTCGCTGGCAGAGATTGTGCGCTTGGTGCTGATGCTGGCGGTCACATTCTGGGTTGGCGCTCTGGGGCTGTGCGGTCTGATTTTTATCATAAGCCCGCCTGCCATTCCTGATGATCTGCTGGCAAAAATGCCCATGACAGACGTGCGCATTCTGGGCGTGGTGCTGCTGCTTATTGCCTGCTCCTACCTGATTTTATGCTGTACCGTGCGCAAGCCCGTACACCTGTTTGGTAAGGAATTTGTCTTTCCGCCGCCGCATATCGCCTTTGCTCAGGCCCTTGTGGCCGGGGTGGACATTATCGCCGCAGCGGGCTGCATGTATGTGCTGCTGCCCGGCAACATGGGCATATCGTTTCTTGATTTTCTGCCAAGCTACCTCATGGCCCAGGTGGCTGTGGTGCTTACGCACATCCCCGGCGGGGTTGGTGTTTTTGAGCTTGTCATCCTGCACCTTACCCATACAACACAGGCACAGGCCGTATTTGCGGCGGTGCTGCTGTTTCGCATCATTTACTTTATTATACCGCTGCTGGCAGCCGCATTGCTGCTGGCTGTTTACGAGGTGCGCCAGCGCAGCGACATGCTGCGCGAAACTGGCCGCTGGCTTTCCGTACTCTCGCATTCCATTTCTGCCTATATGGTTTTTGCAGCGGGCGTGATTTTGCTTGTCTGCGCCATGCTGCCGCCCGGCAAGCATATGCTGCACGCCTTGCGCAGCATGATTCCTTACGAGGCGCTGGCTGTGGGGCATTTTCTTACGGCTATTTCGGGCGCGATGCTGCTCTTTGTTTCATACGGGCTTGAGCGGCGGCAGTCGCGCGGGTTCCAGATGGCGGTGCTGTTTCTTTGCCTGGGGATTGCGGGAGCCCTGCTCAACGGTTTTTCGTGGATAACCGCATCCATGGTCAGTATTGTGCTGCTGACTGTGTGCATGGCCCGGCGACGTTTTTACCGTTCGTCCTTTTTCTGGGAAGAACCCATTCCCGCCTACTGGCTGTTCGGTGCGCTGGGGGTGCTGGCCTTGATGGCTTCCATTGCCTGGGCGCTTTATCATCCCTCGTGGAATAAAGCCGCTGCCTGGGGTTTTGACCGCCCGCATATGGCCGCGCAAACACTGTTTGATTTTCTTGGCATCGCCGTGGGGCTGGCAGCGGGCTGGATGTGGCGCGTTGCCTTGCGATTACGCGCCCGGCGGCAAAAGGCCGCGCATCACGGGTAACGCGCTGAACGCATATCGTTATTGCAGTGTGTTTTATTGAAGAAGAGGCCTTCCGTGCTTACGGAGGGCCTCTTCTTTGTAAACGGGCTTGTTGGGTCTGCTGATCTGGCGGGTAGGAAGGTCTGCGCCCGTCTGCACGAATCTGATTGCGCGGGGCATGTCTGCGCCTTGCGGCGCGGACTAGACGGGTAATACAGAAAGAGTGGTCGGCCACACTGAGCGCGCACCGCGCATGGCTTTTGGCAGCATTTCAATCAGTTCGCCAATCTGGGTGCCGGGGTTGGGCGCGCAGAGCTGCGCCAGCAGGCGCGCCATGCGGGCCGCCGCCGTGCAGGCCTCGCCCATTGCCGCGCCGCCGCACAAAAAAGCTGTTGCCAGCCCTGTCACCAGATCGCCTGTGCCGCCAATGCATTCCATGGCCGGAACCGAGGGGGAGTCCACCGTGGCGATCACGCGGCCATCCACAACAATGTAATCTTTTGATCCCTTGATAATCAGATTTTTCGGGCAGTTGCCGTGCTCAAGAGCGCGTTGCAAAAGCGGCGGCACGTCGTCCTCGCGCGCCAGCAGAAAACCCCGCGTATAAAAGGGGTGGGGGGCTTTTTCATCTGCCAGAAAGGCCAGTTCGCCCAGATCCGGCGTAAAAAGGTCGTAGGCATCGGCATAACCGCTCATTTTTGCCACATACATAAAGCCCGCATCTGCCACCATGACTGGCGGCACGGCAAGGGCCTGAACGGCCATGAGCACCCGGTTGTGCCAATCCTGATCAGGGAAAAGATAGTGAAAGGTCAGCCCCGCAGGGGCAATGCCCGCCAGGTTTTGTTCCAGCCATGCGTAAATGGCTCGGCTGCCCGCGCCGGAACCAGGGTCGCCCGCCAGCAGCAGACGCGGCGGAGCAATGCCCAGTTCCTTGCAGGCAAGAATAGCAGTGGCGGCAAGGGCCGCAGTGCCCCGCTGCACGGGCACTGCCTGACCATCGGGCAGGTGGAGCAGGCCGCCTGCGACCGTGCTTTCGTCCTCAAGGCCAGCAGGGCAGAGTGCAAAATCCGGGTCGGGCAGGGTCCCTGCTATGCACCACATGCGACTTGTCTCCGTAATTCTTCAAAGGCCTTTTGCAGGCTGTAGCAACAGAGGGTCTGCCCAAGAGTCAGGGGGTCCGGGGCTTCATCAAGGCGCAGGCCGCACAGCCGATGCGCCACCCACGGCACATCAGGGCAGCCTCCGCCCGAAATATTCACAATGCGCCCGTCAGCAGCATCAAGGGTAATTTTCATGTTGGCGGCGCGCACCATCAGCCAGCGGTCATCCAGATGTTTTATCTGAAACAGGGACACTGGCTCCAGCAGCACATCGTGGGCGCTGACTACTTGGCTGGGCGCAAGACCTTCCCGCTCCAGAACATCCAGAACGCGCGCCTGACTCACCAGTTCAAAAACCACCACCATGTCGCAGCCTGTGCGCAGTTCCGGCGGCGGCCCTTTGACTTCCACATCCAGCCCGGCCTTGCGCAACAGGCGCTCGGCGCGGATAACCTCGCCTGTGTGGTCAAAAACCAGCAGGCCCCGGTCATTACAGCCGCGCTTGCCGCCGCCGCGAGAATCCATATCCGAACCTTTGCCGCCGGGAGAAAACAGGCCGCGCAGTTTTTGCGCAAAGCCCTGCAGCAGGCTGGTCTGAGAACTGTTCTGCGTCATGATTTCTCCCGAAACGTCTGGCTCGCCGGATATGTTGCAGCACTCATGCCGAGAGCTGGGGAATTGCAGCTTGCAGCCATCATTGGCTGATCAAGGCAACAGTGGCGGCGCGGGCGTTTTTGTTCACCCGCGCCGCCAGTCCCCCAATCTGACCGTTAATCCTTGCGGATGTCTATGCGCGTTATGCCTTCGCCTTCTTCAGTGGTGCTGACGGCAAATCCCCGGTTGCGGGCAGCGCGACTGACATTTTCAAGGCTGGCGTCGTTATCCACCAATACGCTGAAAGGCCCCTGTTCATCGGCCTTGGCAGCGGTAAGAAACATGAGCACGGGCTGCGGGCAGGAAAGCCCCCGGGTGTCGATGGTGGTAGACATTACGCGCCTCTCTTGCAGTTGAAAAATCCGATGCACAGGCAGATGGCAAGTCCAGCAAGGGTGGCTGCCATGCCGTGAGGGCCGACCCCTGCGGGGCTGGAGGCCAAACCGAAGTTATGGGCAACTGCGGTGCCAACGATCAGGCCAACAGCAAATACGGCGGCATCGTTGTCGCCTTCGCCAGCCATAAAGAGCTGACGGCCAGGGCAGCCGCCCGCAAGGGCAAAGGCCAGACCGGCAGTAGCCATGCCGAGGAAGTTCCAGAGGTTGTCGGGCTGGGCGATGGGCTGGTTTTCAAAGCCGGGCTTGAACGCGCCGAAGTACAGGTTCAGAACAAGGGCCGCGCCCAGCATGGCCAGAAAGCCCAGTGCCAGATGCCATTGCTTGAACAGCATCACGTCGCGCAGCGCGCCCATGGTGCAGAAGCGGCTGCGCTGGGCCAGAAAGCCCACGATCAGCCCCACGCCAATGGAGAGTATAAAGGGTGCATGCTGCGCGCCGGGGCCTTTGACGGAATAGAAGAGCACGCCGCTCTGCGGCTGTTCTGCAACCTGCGGATTGAGCAGATACAGGGCCACGAAGGAAAGCATGATGCCGGGCAGCACCAGGCCGGAAATTTTGCTCTGGCCCTGACTGCGGCCCAGCGAAAAGCCCATGCGGAAAAATATGGTGCCAATGCCCACGCCGCAGATCAGGCCCGCAAGACCAAAGAGCGCAAAGGCATCGCCGCCCGCAAGGCGCAGGATAACGCGCCAGGGGCACCCCAGAAAGACCAGCGCGCCAATACCCGCTATGCCCCCAAGCAAAAAGCGGGTGATGGGGGCCGAGCCGCCGCGCGGCTTGTATTCGCCAAAGGCCAGCGCCGCGCCAAATGCGCCAAGCACCATGCCCATGATTTCGGGCCGCAGGTACTGCACAACGGCAGCGCGGTGAAAGCCCAGCGCGCCAGCAATATCGCGGTTAAAGCAGACCACGCAGATGCCCATGTTGCCGGGATTGCCCATTTGCTGGAGCAATACGGCAAGCACACCGAACACAAGTCCGGTGGCAATGATACCTGTTGTGGTGGAGAAAAAGTTGAAGCCTGGTTTCATGAAATCCTCCTTTTGGGGCCACAGGCCCGTGGCGAAGCCGATGTATGAAACGGCAGCGCGAACGGAGGATTTGTCGGGTCAGTGGTGCAGGGCAGGGAAACCTTGCGCCAGCCCCAAACCGGGCCGCCGTTCGCGTAAGCTCCACAACGTGAAGCTCCTTGCTGTGCGTCAGGTTTTGCGCTTGGGCATGGTTTCCTCTGCTCTGTATCTGCTGCCGCAGCCCGATGGGGAGCGGCACGTCAGCGTGGTGAATGAATTTCTGTTCCTGTGCGCGGTTTATGGTTCGGCAAAGCCCTGTTGAGGCTCTTTTCTGGACCGGGCTGTTTGTAGGGCGTGCCTGCCGCTGGGGCAATTTTTCGCGTCTGTTTTACGATGCGGTGGTCAGGTTCACGCTGTCTTCGCCGTCGCGCTCGGCGAGCATGACGTCCACGTGTTCCTGCCTGCTGGTATTGATGACGCGGCCCACGTAGTCCGCATGGATGGGCAGTTCGCGGTGACCACGGTCGATGAGGGTCAGCAGTTCCACGCAGCGCGGACGGCCGTAGTCGAGCAGGGCCTCAAGGGCGGCTCGGATGGTGCGCCCGGTGTAGAGCACATCGTCAACCAGAATGATAACCTTTTCGTCCACGCTTTCGGTGATGCGCGACTGCCCGATGCTGGGCTTGCCCACAAGGCTTGTCCAGTCATCGCGGTACAGATTGATATCCAGGGTTCCGAGAGGCATGACGCGGTCAAGGCGTGTTTGCAGCAGGGCAGCTATGCGCCGGGCCAGGTCTGCGCCGCGCCGTTCAATGCCCACCAGCATTACATCCTGGCACGCAGCGTGGCGCTCAAGTATCTGCGAGGCGAGGCGTTCAAGTACGCGCGCCATTTCGTCTTTTTCCAGTAACCGGGTCGTGGACATGGTTCCTCCAAGGGTGGATATGCCCGTCATTCTAGCCGTTTTCGGCTTTAAAGAAAAGCCCTGCGGTAATTGACAAGCCCCACGCATGACCTTAGTTAGTAAAACACTCGAATCATGGAGGACGTATGATCGAATTGACCGACAGCGCCCGTAAGGAACTGGATTCGTTCTTTACCGGCAAGAAAAAGGATCCCATCCGGGTCTACATGACCGCAGGTTGAGGCGGCCCGCGCCTTGCCCTGGCTCTGGATGAGCCTAACGACCAGGATCAAACCGAGGAACAGGCCGGCTACACCTTCTGCATCAACAGTGCCCTTCTGTCAGAAGTGCAGGGTGTAAAAATTGATTTAACCTACATGGGCTTTGCGGTTGAACCCGCAGTGCCCTTCGCTTCTGAAGGCAACAGCGGTGGTTGCAGCAGCTGCTCGAGCGGCTGCAGCAGCAACGCGTAAGGCGGGGTGGTTTCCCGCTGGCCGGACGAAGCAGGCCAGCCTGTTTTTCGTTACTCTACAATATAATACATATCGAGCGTATCGAAAAACATCGGAGGAACCATGCTTGAACTGACCGAAAGCGCCCAGAAGGAACTGGCGGCCTTTTTTGAAGGTAAGGAAAAAAGCACCATTCGCGTTTACCTCGCCCCCGGCGGGTGCAGCGGCCCGCATCTGGCCCTTGCCCTGGACGCCGCGACGGATGAAGATATGAGCGAAGATCAGGGCGGATTCACCTTCTGCATCAACAAGGAGCTTCTTGCTCAGGTTGAAGGCGTGAAGATTGACCTTTCCTACGCGGGCTTCACAGTTGAGCCCACGGTGCCCCTGCCCCAGACGGGCGGTGGTTGCTCCGGCTGCTCCGGCGGCTGCGGACACTAGAAGCAAATGACTTGTAAACCGGGTGGCAGCCTTTTGCTGCCGCCCGGTTTGACCATGTTGGCAAAGTCAGCATGGTCGGAAATCAGGAGCAGGCTGCGGCTTTGCCGCGCCGTAAAGCGACAGATTTCCGTGCCTTTCCGCCCGGCGGCCTTGCCGACGAAGGCGGCGCAAAACCCGTGAAAGGGTTTTGTTATCAATATTGGACGGCAGCCTTTTGCTGCCGTCCGGTTTGACCATTTATCGTCGGGGCGGCGCAGGCTGCCCCTTGTGCTGTTATATAACCCCCACAGGTTCATGGACACTTTCGGCGCATTGCTCTCAAGCAACGACAGGCAGATATATCTGGAACGCAGCGGCATGGTCACGCGCTGCCGCCTTGCCTGCGAGGCTCTGGACAAAGGGCGCAGCGTGGCCCTTGTGGCCCGCACCCGCGAAGAATTCCACGCGGCCCGCTCCCTTGCGGCCCTTTTTTCTCCCGAAATTTCTCTGGCAGATCCGGCAGTTGTGCACCCTGCATGGCAGTGGCCCTGCCTGGGGCTGCCAACCCTGAGCCAGTGGCAGGACAAGCCCTCATGGGCTGCCCGGCTTGCCGCGCTGTATTCCCTCACCCTTGGCAAACCGCGAGTGCTGGTAGTCAGTGTTGAAAGCCTGCTGTTGCGCTACATGCCGGTCAATTTTTTCCACACGCGCACGCTGGAACTTGGCAAGGGCAGCGATTACGCCCCCGAGCTGCTGCTGGAGCAGGCGGTGGAGTGGGGGTACGAGCGCGTTGCCATGGTCACGCGGCCCGGCGAAATGGCTCGGCGCGGCGACATTCTTGATCTGTACCCCTCTGGCTATGCCCGACCCGTGCGGCTGGAATTTTTTGGCGACACGCTGGAGGAGATGCGCTTCTTTGACGCGGAGACCCAACGGTCCTTGCATGGATGCGATGAACTGACCCTGCTGCCTGTCAGCCCACTGGCCTTTGATGCGCGCGAGACCGATGCCACGCGCAAGCGTTTTGACCGCATGTTTGCCGAAGGCCGCATTGGCGAAAACGACTGCTATTCCTTTAAAAAATCGCTGGATGCTGGCGGCGCGGGCCTGCTGCCCGGTTGCGCCGTAGAAGCTCCCAGCCTGCTGGAAGACTGGCTGCCGCAGGACTGCCTGTGGCTGCTGCCCGGAGAGGCCGACAGCGCCGAGGTCCTGCGGGATGGCCGCCTTGCCCTCAAGGAGCGGCTGGAGGCCGAGGACGCGCCCCTGCCGCAACCCGCGGCGCTGGCCCTGCGTAAAAGCTCGCAGCCCGCACCGTGGAACGCCTTTCAGCGCGTGTACGCCGAACCTCTGGTCATGGGCGTGGAGGAACGCGGTCTGGATTTTGCGGAAAGAACTCTGCATTCCTTCAGTGATCTTTTTCCCCTTTCCGGCGCGCAGGATCGCCCCTGGCAGCACCTTGCCGCCGCTCTCAAGGAGTGGCAGGGCGCGCGCAGGCAGGTGGTGCTGAGTTTTTCATCTGGCCGCAGCCGCGCCAAGTTTCTGAAACTGGCAGAGCAGGATGGCATCCTTCCTGCCCAGCGCTACGCGCCCGACCAGCGCGGTCTTTTCGCGCTTGTTTCACCCTTCCGCCAGGGGGCGGATCTGGCGTGGGACAACTCCCTGGTTCTGGGCGAGGATATCCTGTACCCCAAGGCGGAAAAGACGCCCCGCGTTTCTTCGCGTGTTTTCAAGGGGCTGGATTCCTTTGACGATCTCAAGGCTGGCGACCTGCTGGTGCACCGAGATTACGGCATTGGCCGTTTTGCCGGTCTGCACCACATGGACGTCAACGCTGTTGCCAACGACTTTTTGCTTATCGAATACTCCGGGCGCGACAAGCTCTACGTGCCTGCCGACCGAATGGGGCTTATCCAGCGGTTCAAGGGCTCGGAAGGCGTGGAACCCGCGCTGGACCGGCTGGGCGGCACGGGCTGGACTTCGGGCAAGGAGAAGGCCCGCAAGGCCATTGAAAAGATCGCCGCCGACCTTGTGGAAATGTATGCCTACCGCAAGGTGACCAAGGGCTTCCGCTATGACCCTCCGGGTGAGCTGTACCACGAATTTGAGGCGACTTTTGGTTTTGAGGAGACTCCCGATCAGGCCAAGGCCATTCAGGACGTGCTGGACGACATGGACAAATCCCAGCCCATGGACAGGCTCGTGTGCGGCGATGTGGGCTTCGGCAAGACGGAAGTTGCCCTGCGCGCCGCATTCCGCGCCGCTTCCGAGGGGCGTCAGGTGGTGCTGCTTTGCCCCACCACGGTGCTTGCCGAGCAGCATTATCAGACCTTTCGCGCGCGTCTGGCGGGCTTTCCCGTCAATGTGGGGCTGCTCAGCCGATTTGTGACGCGCCCAAGGCAAAAGGAAGTTCTCAAGGCCGCTGCCGCCGGGCAGGTGGATATTCTCATTGGCACCCACCGTGTGCTTTCAAGCGATGTCAAACTTCCCAATCTTGCTTTGCTGATTCTAGATGAAGAACAGCGTTTCGGCGTGCGCCACAAGGAAAAGCTCAAGGCCCTCAAAAAGAACGTGGACGTGCTCACCCTGACGGCCACGCCCATTCCGCGTACCTTGCAGCTTTCCATGTCCGGCATACGCGAGCTTTCCATCATTGAAACCGCGCCGCAGGATCGCAAGCCTGTGGCCTCGGCCGTGCTGCGGCGGGATGATTCCGTGCTGCGCAAGGTGCTTGAGCGAGAGATTGAGCGCGAAGGCCAGGTGTTCTGGGTTTACAACCGCGTGCAGGGTCTGGAGCGGGTGGCCGAATACGTGCATACCCTCGTGCCCACGGCCCGGGTAGGTATGGCGCACGGGCAGATGTCTGAAACCGAGCTTGAAGACACCATGCACAAGTTCTGGCATGGCGAGCTTGATGTGCTGGTGTGCACCTCCATTGTTGAATCGGGGCTGGATTTTCCCCGCGCCAATACGCTGGTGGTGGATCAGGCACAGATGTTCGGCCTTGGGCAGCTCTATCAGTTGCGGGGCCGCGTGGGCCGCAGCGACAGGCAAGCCTACGCCTTTTTTGTGGTGCCGGATGCGGAGCGCCTCACCTCCATTGCGGAGGAACGACTGCGCATCATTATGGATATGGACTATCTGGGGGCCGGTTTTCAGGTCGCCATGGAAGACCTGCGCCTGCGCGGCGCGGGCAACATTCTTGGCGAGGTGCAGTCGGGGCACATGTGCCGCGTGGGCCTTGATCTCTACCTTGAAATGCTGGAGGAGGCCGTGGGCCGCCTCAAGGGTACGCCAGAAGCGCAGACCGTGGAGACGGAACTTACTTTGGGCTTGCCTGCGCATATTCCCGCATCGTACATTGAGGACGGGCGCGAAAGGCTGCGCTGCTACAAAGCGCTCACATCGGCCTCTGGCGGCGCGGCGCGTGAGGAAGCGGCCCTCGGCATACGCGACAGGTTTGGCCCCTTCCCTGAAGAACTGCGCAACTTCCTTGCCGTGCTGGATTTCAAGCAGTTCCTCACAGAGTTGCAGGTGCAAAAGGCCGATGTGCACATCAACCATGTGCGGCTTGTCTGGCCGGACGGGCAGACCGCCGTGCAGCCCGAGCGCATTGTAGCCCTTACGGCTTCCATGAAGGACGCGCGCATGCTGCCGCCTGCCGGGCTGCATCTGCCGATGCCGTCTGATGTTTCATTCCCCGAGGGGCTGGACAGGTTGCGTACCGCTCTTGAAGGTATTCGTGTTAAAGCCGGGGCATAGGTGCTGGTTTGTGGCTGTGTCTGTTTTTCAGGTCGTAGAACTGGTCTGAATATATGGGAAAAATGGTGAACGGATTCATGCAGCCCCTCATCGGTTTGGCGCATTTTTTCCAGATCGGCGCTCGGTCTGCCCGCCTGGCGCGTCCACTCGGCGTGGCGCTGGCCTGCTGTTTTTGCCTGATGCTGACGGCCTGTTTTGAAACCCGCCTCCCCGATGGCGTGGTGGCCACCGTCAATGGCGAGCCCATCAGTCTGCGCAGGTTGCAGACCCTGCTCGACAGCCGTTCTCCTTCCCTTGGGGCCATGCGCACTCCTTCGCTGGAAAACATGCGGCGCGAATACGGCGAAGGGCTGGGCACACTGATTATCTATGCGCTGGTGCGACAGGATTTGCAGCGGCTCCAGATGTCGGTCAGTCCTGCCATGCTGGAAACAGCCGTGGCAGAAGTAAGGAACGATTACGGCGGCGGCGACGGACTGGAAAAATATCTGGCCGAAGAATCAATTGATCCTTCCGAATGGCGCGCGTTGCTGCTTGACCATCTTTCCATGCTCACATTTGAAAAGCGGGTTCTTGCAGCGGGCATCCGTGTTTCGCTGCCTGAACTGCGCGACTACTACCAGACCCACGAAGACGATTTTCAGATGCCGGAAACCTTGCGCGTCTGCCTGATTTCTGGCGAATCGCGCAAGGACGTGGAAGGCTTTTGCGCAGTATTTCCCGGTGGCATGAGCGAAGCGCGCAGCAAAGTGCAGCTCCAGTGCCAGAATGTGCGGCCCAACGATCTGCCCCAGGGATGGCGCAAGGCCGCTGCCGGACTCAAACCGGGGCAGTGCGCACCCGTGCGGCAGGAGGAAGGCCTGTGGCGCAGCCTTGGCCTGATTGAAAGCCGCCCGCCAGCGCACATCAGTCTGGCGGAGGCCTATCCGCTTGTGGAAGGCATCCTGCGGGAGCAGAAGATGTCTGAGGCTTTTGAGCGCTGGCTTGAAAAGGCTCTGACCAATTCCGTCATCATGGTGGGCAAGGAGCTTGCCCCCGATCTGCTTGCGCCCCCACCGTCACATTCTGAATGGCAGGGCAGTGATGCCCCCGCCGCGCCGGATGTTTCTGGCGCTGCGGAGGACATGAAGGCTCTGCCGCCAGGCAAGGATGATGTGTACGAGGGCGATGTGCTTGAAGGTTCCCACGATCCCAAGGCCAATGGCGCATTGGAAAATCAGGGGCATAATCCCGAAAACTCCCCCGCTTCAAAAGCCTCGGGCGAGCAGCCGCGCAGACGCGACAGCGGCGGCTCTGCGCGGAGGCGCTGAGGGTTTGCCTGCAACATGGCCTGGCTGCTGACTGCCTGATGGCTGCGGTTGCGGCAGTTGCATTGCATGTTGCGCTGGATTGGGATATAATTTTACAGATAAAGCGCGGAATTTTTGCGCGCAAGCAGGGAGTATAACGTGAGAAAAACGCTTATTTTGGCGCTGGTTATCTGTTTTATGACCGCTTTTGGCGCTCAGGCCGCACAGATCAACAAGGTGGCGGCCGTGGTGAATGGTCAGGTCATCACCATGTTCGATCTGCAAAAAAACGCTGTTCCTGATCTTATGCGTGCGCGTATCAATCCCAATGATCCCGCCCAGGCCAAGGCCGTGGACGCCGTGCTGCGCAAGGCGCTGGATGGTATGATCATGGATATTCTGGTTGCGCAGGAAGCCAAGCGTCTCAAAATTTCCATTTCTTCTTCTGAAATTGATGGTGAAATCACCAAGATCATGAAGGGGAACAACCTCACCAAACAGCAGTTTGAAGAACGCCTGGCCCAGCAAAAGACCAGCGTCAGTGAACTGCGTGGCAATATTGAAAAAGGCTTGATTCGCCAGCGTGTTATGGCAATGGAAGTGGGCCGCCGGGTTGTTGTGACCCCTGATGAGATCAAGGCCTACTACGATGCGCACAAGGATACCATGTATGACCGCTCCGGCCTGCACATGGCCCTTCTGGTGTATCATCCCAATGCCAACGCTGCGGCATTGGCTGCGCAGATCAAGTCTGGCGCGGTTTCGTTTGAGGAAGTGGTGCGCAAGTATTCCATCGCTCCCAATAAGGAAAACGGCGGCGACATGGGCGCAGTGGAGTGGGACAAGCTCAACCCCGAGTGGGAGGCCCGCCTCACCAGTATGAAACCCGGCGATGTAACTGATATTTTTGAGCTTCAGGGTCGCAAGGCGCAGGTGCGTCTGTACCGCCCTGGCGGCGGTGAAATCAAGATGCTTACCTTTGAGCAGGCCAGGCCGATGATCGACGGCATCCTGCGCCAGCCCAAGGCTATGGAGCGTTTTGAGGACTACACCAACCAGCTTCGCAGCCGGGCCGTTATTGATATCAGAATGTAGCGGGGCCGCCACGGGTGGTTCCGGCTTTTTGCTGGCAACCGCCGCCCCCTCAGGGCGGCAAGACCATTATCGAGGCTTTTCATGACCTTAGTGGAATTGGGCGCTGCTTTGCGCGTTGAGCGCGAAAAGCGGGGTCTGGACATGGAAGATGCGGCAAACAGGCTGAAAATCAGCGCCCGTCTTCTGCGCGCTTTGGAGGAAGGGGACGAGACGTCCTTGCCCCCTCTGGCGTACACCAAGGGGTTTATCCGTTCATACGCGTCCTATGTTGGCCTTTCGGCTGAGGAAGTCAGCGAGGCGCTTGGGGCGCTTGAGGCTGCTTCTGAACCCGTTGCGCCGCAAAATGTTTATGAGCCCGAGATGGTCCTCACTCCGAGGCGTAACCTCAAGCCCATTTTGGCCGGGCTTTTCATGGTGTGCGTGATCGCAGTGGTGATGGTTGCCTGGCAACAGGGGGTGTTTGACTTCCTGAGTCGGCAGACGCGCCGTCTGGCGCAGCCCGCCCCCTTGCAGAGCGCCGAATCTGTTGACCCCGGCAATCTGGCCAGTCGGCCTTCCGCCCCTGCTGCTCAGGGTCAGACTCCGGTGCAGACGTCTGCCCAAGGTTCTGCGCAGGCTCCGGCGGTTGCCAGCCAGCCGCAAGGCTCTGCTGCCCCTACACAGGGGCAGACCCCGGCCCAGGCAACTGCGCAAAACTCTGCGCAAACTTCGGCGCAGGCTTCGGCCCAATCGGCAAGTCAGCCTGCTGCCCCAGGTCTGCCCCCGGTGCGCGGCACTGCCGCAAACGCGCCTGCCACGGGCACGCCTGCTTCAACGGCTCCGGCTACTCCGGCGGCTTCTGCCGCTGCGCAGGGCAGCGATGTGCCCGTAGGCACCCACAAGCTTATTATCACCGCCACAGAAGAATGTTGGGTTCACTCCAGCGCTGACAAAACCGACACTCGCCAGTTTTCGCTACATAAGGGCGATACTTTTGCCCTCACGTTCAGCAAGAGCCTGGAGTTGAAACTCGGCAACGCTGGCGGTGTGCGCCTGCGGTATGACGGTGAAGAACTGCCCCCGGCGGGGCAGAGTGGTCAGGTGCGCAATCTGGTGTTTCCCCCTGCGGACAGGCCATGACCGAATGGGCAGATCACGCGCTTGTGCTGCGAATCGGGCACTTTCGCGAGGCGGATCTGTGGCTGAAAATGCTTTGTCGCAAACACGGCCTGCTGACGCTGTTCGCCTTTGGCGGTAGCCGCAGCAGGCGTCGTTTTTGCGGCTGCCTGGATGTGCTCAACAGTCTGCATTGCAGGGTAAAGGCCTCGGGGCGCGGCAGCTTTCTCAATCTTGAGGAGGCCGTGCTGCTGGGCGGGCCGCAAAACTTGCGCGGAAACTGGCGGCGCATGGGGCTGGCGGCCAACTGCCTGCGGTTTGTGGAAGCGCTTGGCGTCAATGACGAAGGCGCGGACGAGGCCTTTCTGCTGGTTGAAGATTTGCGCAAGACGCTGGAAGAAGCGGAAAACGTGCCCTCGCTGCTGCCCCAGTTTTTCCGCCTGCGGTTTGCTGGCGTTTTGGGGTTTGCGCCTGATCTGGGCAGATGCGGCACCTGCGGCGCGGCCATAACCGGCCCCGCGCAGTTTGTGGTTGACGAGGCCCAGTTGCGTTGCCCTTCATGCCGCGCGGCAGTAGGGCCTGCGCGGTATGGCGTGGAACTGGGCGCGTCCGGGCTTGACCTTTTGCGTCATGTGCAGCAAGAATTTCCCTCCGGCTGGCATGCGGAAGATCTGCCTGCGGCAGATCGACGCGCGTGCGCCAAGGTTATTGACGGTTTTGTGCAATATCACCTGGGTCTCTCGTGGGAAGGGGGCTACTTTCGTCACGTGTGATCGTGTTTGCATCGAAATTTACGATTCGGTTTGGGATGGTTTGGGGCGGCGTTAGTATTGAACAGCCGCGCGTATGCGTCTGAAAAAGGCTACGAACAAAGGACAGCGCATGTATTTTCAGGATGTCATTTTAACTTTGCAGAACTACTGGGCCAACCAGGGTTGCGTCATTGAACAGCCTTCGGGTGTGGAATGCGGTGCCGGTACGTTCAACCCCAACACGTTTTTGAGGGTTATTGGGCCGGAACCGTGGAGTGTGGCCTATGTGGAACCCTCCCGCCGTCCTACGGATGGCCGCTACGGCGAAAATCCCAACCGCCTGCAACGGTATTTCCAGTTTCAGGTGATCATGAAGCCCTCGCCGGACAACGTGCAGGATCTGTATCTGCAAAGCCTCAAGGCGCTGGGCATCAACCCTGCGCAGCATGACATCCGTTTTGTGGAAGACGACTGGGAATCCCCCACCCTCGGCGCCTGGGGCCTTGGCTGGGAAGTGTGGCTCAATGGTATGGAAGTGAGCCAGTTCACCTATTTTCAGCAGGTGGGCGGCATTGATCTTTCGCCCATCAGCGTGGAACTGACCTACGGCCTTGAGCGCCTTACCATGTATTTGCAGGGCGTTGAATCCGTGTATGATCTGGCCTGGAACAAAAACGTCACCTACGGTCACATCTACCACCAGAATGAAGTGGAGCAGTCACGCCACAATTTTGAGGCCAGCAATCCTGAAATGCTGTTGCGGCATTTCAACGATTTTGAAGGTCAGTGCAAAGTCCTGCTGGAGCAGGGGTTGCCTTGGCCTGCCTATGATTACTGCCTCAAGTGCTCGCATACATTCAACCTTCTGGACGCCAGAGGAGCCATCTCCATCACGGAACGCACCGGCTATATCGGCAGGGTGCGCGCTCTGGCGGCTGGAGTGGCGCGACTGTACGCAGCCCAGCGTGAAGAACTGGGCTATCCCATGCTCAAAAAGGATGCGAGGTAAGCCGTGGCGACCTTTGTGCTTGAAATCGGCAGCGAAGAGTTGCCTTCCCGTTTTCTGGCCCCCGAAGAAGGGGAGCTGGCCTCACGTTTTAGCGGCGCTCTGGACGAGGCCGGGCTTGAATACGGCGCGCTGCGCGTCATGAGCACGCCCCGTCGCGCGGTGGTGATTGTTGAAGACCTCAACCCTGTGCAGGTTGAGAGGGAAGAGGTCGTCTCCGGCCCGCCCGTGCGCGTGGCCTATGACGCCGAAGGCAAGCCCACCAAAGCCCTTGAGGGTTTTGTGCGTACCAATGCCTGCGCTCTTGAGGACGTTTTTCGTGTAGAGACGGACAAGGGCGAATACGTAGCCGTGCGCAAACGCACCGGCGGCGCACCTGCAGCCGGTTTGCTTGCTGATATCTGCCCCACGGTGATTACCGCGCTTTCGTTCCAGAAACGCATGCACTGGGGTTCATATTCCCTGGCCTATGCCCGCCCGCTGCGCTGGTTACTGGCGCTGCTTGATGATGCCATAGTGCCCTTTACCGTTGGGCCCATGACCTCTGGCCGTGAGACTTGCGGGCACCGCATCCACGGCGCTGGCCCCTTTGCTGTGGCGCATGCCAATGAATTTCTAGCCACTCTCGCCGGGCCCTGCGCCATTACCATTGATCCTGCCCAACGCCGCAACATCATTATTGAGGGCGGCAATGCCCAGGCGGCTGCCGCTGGCGGCAAAGTGCTGTGGAAAGACAGCCTGCTGGACGAAGTTCAGGGCCTTGCCGAACACCCTGTGCCGCTGCTGGCCGATTTTGATCCCGCCTATCTTGAGGTGCCGCGCGAAGTGCTGCTCACCAGCATGGAAAGCCACCAGAAGAGCTTTGGTATTGAAGGGGTCAATGGCGAACTGCTGCCGCATTTTCTGACCGTGCTGAATCTCACCCCCGAAGACATGGGTGTGGTCAAGCGCGGCTGGGAACGTGTGCTGCGCGCCCGGCTTGAAGACGCCCGCTTTTTCTGGCAGGCCGACTTGCGCGATACCTTTGACCACTGGCTGCAAAAGCTGGATACGGTCATCTTTATCGGCGGGCTTGGCAGCATGGGCGACAAAACCCGCAGGCTTGAGGATCTGTGCCGCTGGCTTGCCGAAAGCTGCGCGCCCGACCTTGCCGATGATGCCGCGCGCGCCGGACGCCTTTCAAAGGCAGATCTGGTGAGCGGCCTTGTGGGTGAGTTTGATACCCTTCAGGGCATCATGGGCGGCATCTATGCTGGCCGTAAAGGCGAAAGCAAGGCTGTGGCCGAAGCTCTGGGCGAACAGTATCTGCCCGCCGGGCCGGATTCTCCGCTGCCCAAGAGCCTCGCAGGCGCGCTGCTCTCTATGGCGGACAAGGCCGACACCCTCGCAGGTTGCTTCGGCCTTGGCATGATCCCCACTGGCGCTGCCGACCCCAACGGCCTGCGGCGTTGCGCGTTGGGCATCATCCGCATCATGCTTGAGTTCGGTCTTGCGGTTGACGTGCGGCAGTTCTTTGCCAAGGCGCAACAGCTTTATGGCGATCGCCAGTGGAAGCTTGCCCCGCACGATGCTCTGGACAAGCTCATGGAATTTTTTGCTGCGCGTCTGCGCAACTATTTCATGAGTCAGGGACAGGACACGCTGCTGGTGGATGCGGCCCTTGGCGCGGGCGCAGAAGACGTGAAGGACTGCGGCGCTCGCCTTGCGGCGCTGGCAACATTCAGTCTGGCGGCGGACTATGAAGCTGCGGTGCAGACCTTCAAGCGCGTTGCCAATATCCTGCGCAAGCAGGGTCAGGCTGAGGAACTTTCTGACCACTGGGACCCCGCCTTGCTGCGTGAAGACGCGGAAAAAGCGCTGGCATCCACGCTGGAAGAAATGTTGCCCCGCCTTGATGCCCTGTGGGCCGCCCACGACCATGCCGCCGCGCTGGCTTGCCTGAGCGCGGTACGCCCCGCTGTGGATGCCTTTTTTGCAGGTGTGATGGTTATGTGCGATGATGTGGAGTTGCGCCGCAACAGATTGAGCATGCTGCACGGCCTTGGCTCGCGGTTTGCGCGTCTGGCCGATTTTTCGGCTTTGCAGATGTAGGTTGTTCAACGGTTTTGCCGGAGGAGAGGGGCGCTTTTGACGGTTCCCCCTCACCTTCAAACAAGAAAATATTCGATAAAAAGACACGATTGCTTGACAGCTAATCGTGCCAGTGGTAAGAACCCTTCTTCGCGACAACGCGCTAACTTCTGTTTTCATGGCTTGCGCGGGCAAGCCCAACATATGTGGAGGATTCAAAGTGGCCAACCATAAGTCAGCCCTCAAGCGTCATAAGCAGAGCTTGCAGCGGGCAGGCCGCAATCGCGCCGCCCGTACCCGCGTGAAGAATGCCATCAAGCAGGTTCGCGCCGCCATCCAGAACAACGAACAGGGCCAGGCCAGCGAAGCTCTGTCCAGCGCCACTTCCGTGCTCGCCAAGGCTGCCGGTAAGGGTGCCCTGCACTGGAAGAAGGCCGCACGCAAGATTTCGCGTCTGGCTCATGCCGTTAACGGCATCAGCGCCCAGTAGTTTTTCTTATTGGTTTGAGGCGTGCTTGCCCAAGGGGCAAGCACATTCCCTTACGGGAAGTTGCAGATAATAATTTTTAACAAGTTCACAGGCTTTTCAAAAAATATTTTGAAAAAAAGCTTGACGGCGACTGTGACTTGCGTTAGTTTCCTCTTCGTTGAACGCGCTCGTAGCTCAGCTGGATAGAGCAACAGGCTACGAACCTGTAGGTCAGGAGTTCGAATCTCTTCGGGCGCACCACAAGAAAGTCAAGCCCTTACGGTTAATCACCGTAAGGGCTTTTTCTGTTTTTGGTGGCTGTTTGGTGACCAAAACAGGCTCTACACCAAAGACAGGGGCAAGCCCCTTCAACGGGCAGTTTTTCCGACAGGTTTCTGATCAATTCCCCCAGCCATTTCAGGAGCACATCAACTCCCTGCCAGCATAAAAAATTCTTCAGGGCGCAGAATTGTTACGGTTTTGCCGGAGAATGGCCCGAACAGTCCGCTTTCCTCCTGCTGCCGCAAGATTTTGTACAAGGAAATTCTGTGTACGCCCAAAAGGCTGGCCATCTCCTGCTTGGAAACTCCCATATCGGCTGTAAGGGGGTCGCTGCCTGGGATTATGTGTTGTGCCAAAAATTTGCAGGTACGGGCCAACACGTTATCAAGGTACAGTGAGGAAGCCTGATTTGAAAGTACCCGCAATTTGCGGGACATGGAGCAGAGCAGGTTGATGAGCAGATGAGGATAATCCTTGCAGATTTCTTCTACATTTTCAGCCGTAAAAGCATAGCTCACGCAGCTTGTTGCGCACGAAAAAAAACTCTCGGCTGGCATGGGATCAAAGAACGGGGTTTCGCCAAAAACGCACCCTTCGTGAATATACCAGAGGATTTTTTCTACCCCTTCCATATTCTGATTCGTCAGCCGAACCCTGCCCCGATCTAGAAAGTACAATTCCCGCCCGAATGGAACACGATGTCCTTTGTCCCAAACAAGCTTTCGCCCCAGATGCAATACTGAACGCCAGCTGGAATTCATTTCGCGCATTTCCTTGAAGGCCAGGCTGCGTCCACAATTGATGCCGCGATTTTCCATGTTGCCTCCCTAGAACAGTTGCTCTGGCTTTCTGATAACAGCCTTTTGCTTCAAAATGCAATTAATTGTGAAAAATGTTGCAAATGAAACACGTGTCTTCACCGACTTCATATTATTTTGGCCCATAGAGTGGATCAAATACCTTGTGCGCTGTTCCTCGCCTTCTGCCGGATATTGGCGCATTCCGCAAACATCAATTGATCTGGAGGAATTTAATATGGGCCATCCAACAATCTACCCCACAGGCGTTACCATATTCAAACCTGAAAAATGCTGGGGCGGGTACACCATCTTTCAGGCTCAGGAAGTTGGCGCTGTGCTTATGGATATGAACGGACATGAAATAAATGTCTGGAAGGGCGTTCACGGTATGCCCAATAAAATTTTCCCCGGCGGGTACCTTGTGACAAGCAGAGGCCGCCGCAGTGGTAAATTCAGTGTGCAGGACGGCCTTGATGTTGTCCAGGTTGACTGGGACGGCAACATAGTATGGAAATTCGATCAAAATGAATTTGTTGAAGATCCTGGCTACCCTGGACGCTGGCTTGCACGTTATCACCACGACTTCCAGCGCGAAGGCAACCCCGTAGGGTATTACGCCCCCGGCATGGAACCCAAGGCGCTTGAAGGAAAGACTCTTATCTTGGCGCACCGCAACGTGCGAAATAGCGCAATCAGCGACAAACAGCTGCTTGATGACCTCATCCTTGAGGTGGACTGGGAAGGGAACATTCTCTGGGAATGGTCGTGCAACGAGCATTTCGGCGAAATGGGTTTCCGCGAAGGCCCCAAAAATACGCTTTGCCGCAACCCCAACTACCGCCCGACCCAGCCCGAAGGCATGGGCGACTGGATGCACATCAACTCCATGTCTGCGCTTGGCCCCAACAAATGGTACGATGCTGGTGATGAACGCTTTCATCCCGACAATATTATTGTTGATGGTCGCGAGGCCAACATTATTTTCATCATCAGTAAAAAGACCGGAAAGATCACCTGGAAGATAGGGCCGGACTACGACACCTCCCCCGAGCTCAAGGCCATAGGCTGGATCATCGGTCAGCACCATGCGCACATGGTGCCTCACGGTCTGCCGGGCGCTGGCAACATCCTTGTTTTCGACAACGGCGGATGGGGCGGATACGACGTGCCCAATCCCGGCTCCCCCACGGGAGTGAAGGCAGCCTTGCGCGACCATTCCCGCGTTCTTGAGATAGACCCTGTTTCGCTCAAGATTGTCTGGCAGTACACACCCAAGGAAGCCGGATTTCTTGAGCCAATGGACAGCAACCGCTTCTACAGCCCCTTCATCAGCGGCATGCAGCGTCTGCCCAACGGCAATACCCTCATCACCGAGGGTTCTGACGGGCGCGTATTCGAGGTTACCCCCAACCACGAAATAGTGTGGGAATTCATTTCACCTTACTGGGGCAAACATGTGCCCATGAACATGACCTACCGCGCATACCGTGTGCCTTACGAATGGGTGCCACAGGTGGCAAAGCCAGTAGAAACGCCTATTGAGCCGCTGAATGTTTCTACCTTCCGTGTGCCCGGGGCCGCCGCAGCAGGAGACCGCGCCAAAGAAGTTACCGTTGAGGGCTGCCAGCCCTACGAAGGCAGTAACGCGCTCTGCGTGGCTTCTGTGGAAGATCCCAAAGGCTAGGGCGTTAGAGAAAAATCGCGTTGAAGTGCTTCCGGGTTCGCCTCTGCCTAGTAGCGGGGCGAACCCATGATCCCCGCTTTCACAGGAGATCCTCATGATTATCAAGACTTCAGACCTGACGCCCGGGCTGCTTGCCAAATGGGGCATCAATCTGGCACTCCCCCTAGCCTTGTATTTCGTTCTTCCTCGCAGCGGAAACCTTACTCCCCCCATGATAGCTTTTTTGGCGATCACGCTCTGGGCCGTAATTGCCTGGGCTCTGGACACGCTGAACGATATTGCCGTGGGTATCCTGCTCCCCATTCTTTACGTGTTGCTTTGCAGCACACCCCAGAAGGTGGTTTTCGCTTCGTGGCTTTCCGAGGTGCCGATTATCGTTATTGGTGGGTTCACCCTGGGCAAGATCATTCAGGTGACAGGCCTTGGCAAACGCATTGCGCTGACGTGCGTCAAGCTCACGGGAGGCAGTTTTGCCGGGGCGCTTGCAGGCATTACCCTTGGCGCTGCCATTGTTTCTCCCCTTGTGCCTTCCATCATGGGCAAGGCAGCGATTTTCTGCGCCGTGGCGGTGAGCCTGTGTGATGCCCTGGATTTCAAGCCCAAAAGCCGCGAAGCCACTGCCGTCGTGCTGGGCACCTGCATTGCTGTGGGGGCAACCAAGCTGGCCTATCTTACAGGGGCAGGCGATCTGGTTATGGGCATGGGCATTGTGGACAAGGTCATGGGTATTCAAACCAGCTGGATTGAATACGCCAAGTTCAACTTCCTTCCCGCCATGCTGTACACGGCCATGTCGCTGGCAATTGTGCTGCTGGTGCTGCGCACTTCGGTCAACAAGAGCGCCCTGTGTGCCGCAGTGGAGCAGAAACACGCGGAGTTGGGTGCTGTTACAGACGAGCAAAAGCGTGCCCTTGTTCTTCTTTGCCTCACTCTGGTGCTGCTTGCTACAGACAAACTGCACGGCCTCAGTGCGGGCTCTGTGATGGTTATCATTACGGCCTTGTCATTCATGCCCGGCATAGGCCTCATGGACGGCAAGCGTATGGCCTCAATCAACTTTGCGCCGCTGTTCTTCATCATGGGCTGCATGGCTATCGGCAGTGCAGGCGGATTCCTCAAGGTTACACAGTGGCTGGCAGGCCTTGTGTTGCCTCTGTTCAGTGAAACAGGGGCCTGCATGGCCTCTGTGTGCTCATACGTTGTGGGTGTTGTGCTGAACTTTCTGCTCACACCGCTTGCGGCCACCTCGACCCTCTCTGCCCCCATTACCGAACTCGGCATGCAGATGGGCCTGGATCCACGCATCCTGTACTTCTCGTTTCAGTACGGCCTGGACAACCTGATATTCCCCTACGAATACGCCTTGTATCTCTATTTCTTCAGCTGCGGCTACATCAACTTCAAAGAAATGGCCATGGTCATGGCTTTACGCATGGTGCTGACGGGCGTTTTTGTGGCTTTTGTGGCCATGCCCTACTGGCGCATGCTTGGATAATAGGAATCGACACAAGGAGGCGGAAGGATGAAAAAGCTGGGCATACTACTTTTGGCAGCAGGATTGCTGCTCGGAAGCGCACCCCAGTGCAGAGCGGTCAATTTTGACGTCAAGGGAAGCTGGCAGTTTGCCTTTGACTACATCAACGGCGGCAACTTCATGGGAAAGGACCGCAACGGCAACAACGTTAGGGGGCAACAGTGGGCTGCCATACACCAGCAAAGGGACGAGTTTGAAGCTATCCAGAGGTTGCATCTGCAACTGAATGCCAAGGCTTCAGAAAACCTTGCCGGTACCGTTTTTTTTGAAATTGGCGAACAGCGCTGGGGCATGGCTACTCAGGGCGGAGCGTTGGGGGCAGATGGCAGCAACGTGGTCAAGGTCAAAAACGCCTATCTTGATTGGGTCGTTCCCAACACCCCGCTGAAACTGCGCATGGGCCTTCAGGGCATAAAACTCCCCGGATTTGCTCTGGACAGTCCCGTTTTTCAGGACGATGTGGCCGGAATAGCGGCATCGTGGAAAATGAACGATGCCGTCAGCATTACCGGCGTGTGGATGCGCCTGCTCAACGACAACTGGAGCGGTACTACCTCACAGCCTGCCAGCTACATGGATAATTTTGATCTGTTTGCGCTGACCGTGCCTGTGACGGTGGACGGACTCAAAATTACGCCCTGGGGTATGGGCGGAGCCATGGGGCCAAACAGTCTCATGCCCGCCGCAGTTACCAACATGCCCGGTGGCAGCAAAAAAGTTGCTTTGACCAATCCCATAACAGGGCAGGCTATCGATGGCCTGGAATTGCGTGATGGTTTGTACCCGGCGGCTTTCAGCTCCGGCAGGGGCACCTCCAGACTGTGGAACGATGATTACAGCTCCATGTATTGGGGTGGGCTGACCGGGCAGTGGACCAGCTTTGAACCTCTCAGGATTTCATGGGATTTCATTTACGGCAGCGTTGACCACGGCAAGGAAGACCTGAACCGCCGGGGCTGGTTTGGCATGCTGCTGGCAGAATACGCTTTGGATTGGGGGCTTCCCGGTCTTTACGGCTGGTACTTCAGCGGCGATGACGACAACCCCAATAACGGTTCGGAACGTCTGCCTTACCTTGCCACCACCAATAATCTGACCAACTCGCTCTCCACCTTTGGTTACCGGGGCAATCCCATCATGGGCGGCGGCAAGGGCGTGCTGGGTGTCAACCCCAGCGGTACATGGGGCGTAGGCACGCGCATCAAGGACGTGAGCTTTCTTGATGACTTAAGCCATACCCTGCGCGTCAACTACTTTGGCGGCACCAACAACACAAAAATGGCCTCATACATCACCGGGCGGCATGCCACTGATGCTTCAGGAAGGCAAATCTACCGCAATAACACTGACTTCAACTCGTTCGGCACGTATCTCACCACAGCCGATACGGGTACGGAAGTCAACCTCGACAGCAAGTACAAGGCCGCGGAAAATCTGACGTTCATCCTGGAACTGGGCTATATCCACCTTTGGCTGGACAATGACGTATGGGGCCACTACCAGAACATCTCTGGCACAAGCCTCAATGTCAAGGATGCATGGAAGGCATCGTTCAATGTCGTCTATTCGTTTTAGACCCGAGCGATATTTCAGTACATGCAATGTTCACGAACTCGGAGGAATATGATCATGAGATTTCGTGCTTCTATTTCCCTGTTGGCAGGTCTGCTTGCCCTTGGACTGTCCACGCAGGCTCCTGCATATGAGGTGCATGACGGCCCCACCGGCGTCATCAAGCTCGTGCCCGAAAAAACCTTCAAGGGCTACACGCTCTTTGCCCCCACGGTCAAGTGCACAACCACTTATCTGATTGATATGAATGGCGACGTTGTGCACACGTGGAAGAGCAAATACCCTCCCGGCCTCTATGCCACGCTGTTGCCCAACGGCAATCTGCTACGCGCAGCCGCCCCCAAGGATCAGCCGGTCAAGATTGGCGGCGCAGGCGGCATTATTGAAGAACTGGACTGGAACGGCAACGTGGTGTGGTCGTACACCATGCTTACGGAAAACGAGATCCAGCACCACTGCTTTGACCGCATGCCTAACGGCAACACCATGATTCTGGGTTGGGAGCGTAAAACGCCCGCTGAATTTCAGGCCAAGGGCCGCAAGCCCGGCACGTGGCCTGAAGAAGTCAAGATCAAGGGGCAGGCCGTGCGTGATTTCTGGGTGGATTTTGTGCGCGAGGTGGACAAAAACGGCAAAACTGTCTGGGAATGGCATGCCTGGGATCATATCGGCACCGGCCCTGATCAACTGGACATCAACTTTGCCCTGCCCACACCCGTGGGGCCGGGATACGACAGCTTTGACTGGTCGCATTTCAACACAGTGCAGTACCTGCCCAAGACCGACCAGATTTTGCTGAATTCCCGTAACTTCAGTGAATTCTATATTGTTGACAAAAAGTCGGGCAAAATCGTCAAGCGCTGGGGCAACCCCGCCGCCTACGGCAAGGGGACGCGTCCCGAATGGTACTACGACGGCACCCAGCAGGTTTTTGGCGAACACAACGCCACCATGTTGCCCAACGGCAACGTGCAGATATTCGACAATGGCTCGGAACGGCCCGAGGGCAACCGCTCCCGCGTGATCGAGGTCGACCCGGCCAGTGGCAAGATCGTATGGCAGTACGCCGCCAATGGTTCCAACAGCTTTTTCAGCTACCGGCAGGGCGCTGCGGAAAGACTGCCCAACGGCAACGTACTTGTGACATCCACGCACCAGGGACATCTTTTTGAAGTAACCCCCGCAGGTGAAGTCGTATGGGAATTCGTTAATCCCATCATGGCAGGGCAGGCCAAGCCTGTTTTTTCCGACCATGAGGATGCCGTGCCCAATGCCCATCAGACATTTACCAATATGATCCACAGGGCTTATCGCTACGCTCCCGATTATCCCGGCCTCAAGGGTAAGGATCTGAGTGTTAAAGCCCCGTTGTTGCCCGGCTATCCGAAATTCCTTGAAGTTTGGAAGCCCACCGCAGTAAAATAGAATCCAACACGCGAAAACGCACAGCCCCTGAGCCTGTTACAGACTCAGGGGCTGTGCGTTTGTGAGCCAATGATTGTTGTTCGGTCAGTTTGGGCAGCATGGTGAATGCACATGAAGAAGGACTTTGCTACCGCATGGTACAAGAATAGCCCCGAAGGGCAATTCTTCGGGGCTATTGCTGGGGGAGTTTAACAATCGGGCAGGTCAGCTTGCCACAGTCTGAGCGTATTCCTCGGCTGTAATGCATCCGCCTTCATCGGGGGCAGTAGGTTGCACCTTTACCAGCCATCCCTGATTGTAGGGATCGTCGTTGAGCAGTTCCGGGGCGTCTGCGAGGGCTTCATTAATGGCCGTGACCTGACCGGAGACGGGCATGATGGCATCACTGGTCACTTTTACGGATTCAATGGAAGCGCAGGATTCCCCCTGCCGGAAGCTTGCACCCACTGCGGGCAGATCAACAAAGATCACCCCGCCCAGTTGATCCTGGGCAAAGTCGGTAATGCCGATAAGGCAGGTGCCGTCAGGCTGGCTTTGCGCCCACAAATGTTCCGCATGGTATTTTCTGTCGTGAGGAAAGTTCACGGTATTCTCCTTGGCGGTCGCCGGGTCAGTTGGATTCCACGCGCACTCTGGGCGCCATAATGGACATGGACACAATTTCATCCAGCGTGGGATGGGCAAACATGACTTTGTGCAGGTTTTGCGCCGTATAGCCTTCCTTGATCAGCAGCAGGGCCACCATCACGAGGTGCGAAACTCCCGCGCCAACAGCGGCAATGCCTGCAATTTTGCCATCGCTCCAGACTGTTTTGACAAATCCGGCTGTGCCGCCGCTTGCCTGCGCAATGGGATTCAGGGACAGGGCCGCCTGGGAGACTTCCACGTTCTTGCCTTCGCGCAGGAGGGCCTCCGCCGTCTGACCAACGCGCATGACTTCCATGGCTCCGTATACGCATGAGGGCACCGGGCCGGACTGATATTCTTCGGCGCTTTCGCCCAAGATGCGTTCCGCCACATACACAGCTTGATGTTCCGCAGCGTGGGCCAGCAGCACAAGGCCGTTGACGTCGCCCACGGCATAGACGTTAGGGGCGGCTTCAAGAAAGGCGTTTGTCTCAACATAGCCGCGCTTGTTGAGATTGCAGCCCCATTGCTGGGCGTTCAGCCCGGCGGTGTTGGGTGTGCGGCCAACGGCCACCAGGGCCTTGGCTGCGCTGATGACCGTGCCGTCTTCAAGGGTGAGCTGCGCCTGTCCGTCAACAGTGCGTAAATCTTTGGCCCGTGCGCCTTCGTGACAGGTTATGCCGTTTTTTTGCAGTGCCCGGCGCAATTCTGCGGCGATATCGGTATCTTCCAGAGGTGCGATGTGGGGCGCAGCCTCCACTATGGTCACCTTGCTGCCCATGGCCGAGAAAAAGTCACCCAGTTCAAGGCCGATGGCTCCAGCGCCAATGATGACAAGACTTTCAGGAACAGATTCAATGCCCAGCAGGTCAGTGCTGTCCAGCACGCAGTCGTGATCGGGCGTCAGACCGGGAAAGGCTGCGGAAGATGACCCGCAGGCCAGAAGAATATGCTGTGCAGTCAGATCTGTAGTGCCATCTTTGGCATGAACGCGCACAGTACCCGGTGCAATGCCTTCGCCGCGCCCGGTGAAGATTGTCACGCCCATGCTGGCAAGGCTTTTGCCAAGCGTTTTGCTCGTCCCCGAGGTGAAGCGGCTCACGCGCGTTTGGAGCGCTGCAAAGTCCACGGCAATTTCGCCCTTGGCTACGCGGGTTCGTTGCTGGGCATGCAAGAGGGCCAGCGGGGCCACAGCGCCGAGCAGCATCTTGGTGGGGATGCAGCCGCAGTTCAGGCAGGTGCCGCCAAGGTGCGTTTTTTCCACCAGGGCAACGCTTCTGCCTGCCTGGGCAAGAATACGCGCTGCCGTGGTTCCGCCGGGGCCGCCGCCCAGAATAACAATATCAAAAGATTGCATGACGCCCCCTATTTAACGATGTCTGCCTTGAACAGGTGCTGGCGCGAGGCGGAGCGGTACATGAGCAGGTTCTGCTCCGGCAGGGGTTCCAGCCCGCGCATGTCCCACACCATATCCGCCGTGATGGGGGTGATGCTGTAGGGCAGAGTGGGTTGGCCGCATGCTTCGGCCACCAGTTTTGCCGCCGCTGCGGCATCTTCCCTCTTGGGCCAGTCCCAGCCATCGCCAGCGGGCAGCGGCATGGCCAGAAAGCGCACCGCGCCATCGGGCGTGGCCTGCACAAGGGCTATGGTTTTTGCCAGTTCTTCCTTGCTGGGAGCGCCGCCAAAAATTTTTGTGCTTGCCTCAGGGCCGCCCACAAGATTGCAGACTGCGTGCACATCCTTGATCTTCAGCAGCTTTTCCAGCAGCTCCGGTTTGCGGCCATCGGTCTGCAACCAGACCTGCAAGCCGCCAGCTGCCAGGCGATCAACAAGAACCGCAAAATTATCTTCCTGCCCGGCAGGGCATTGTGAAGGGTAAAGCCCTGCGATTTTGCCGTGGAGCATGTCGCTGCGGGTTACGCAAGCCTCCAGTGTATGGCCCGAGAGCAGGTAGGCGATGATTTCGCCGGAACCCTGCTTGATGACCTCGCCATCGGCGAAGAGGGGAAATTCCACGCCTTCAGGATTGCGGTAAATGGCCTTGCGGTTTGTGCGGTAGAACGTGTTGAATTCCTGCGCGTCAGCCTTGAAATCTATGGTGTCATATGCCAGCCCGCGTTCGGCAAGAAAGGCCTTGACGATCTTGCAGCGGATGCAGTCCGGCGCTGTATAAAGGGTTATGCCCATGTGAGCCTCCTGTTACAAAAAACCGTGGATGCAGATGCGTAAATTCCTGTTTTAGCCGGAGGTTAGGCAATGTCTTCGAGCGACTTGCCACCCGTGCGCGCACCCCATACGCCAACGATAATGGCGGGGATGATGCACAGCATGCTGAAAATATAAAACACTCCGTCAAAGCTGTATGCTGCATAGACAACAGGAATGAGAGGTTGTGAGAAAGCAACGGCCAAACGACCGATTGAAGAGTGGAAGCCCGTGGCAGTGTTGCGCAGGTGGGTGGGGTAGGATTCCGCCGTGTAGGAAAACACGGTGAAGCCCACGCCCATCACAAAGGCTGTAAGCACCGCGCCGATGATGACCACCATCCAGTACTGACTCACATTGCCGAAGATGGGGGCCAGCACGGCCATCACAAGCAGCATGATGACAATGGGAATCTTGCGTCCGCCCTTGTCGGTAAAAGCACTGGAGGCAAACAGCCCGAGCGGTACGCCAATGGAAATGAGCGTGGTGGCCATAAGTGTGTCTTCAAGGGGGAAGCCGTGAGCCTTGAGCAGGGTGGCAGTCCAGTTGGTGACCACAAAGGTTGCCGGGTTGGTGCAAACCACCAGCAGAAGAATAACCAGGGTGCGCTTGAGATACTTGGAGCTGCACATGCCAAGCAGCACTTCCTTGAGCGGGGGCTTGCTGGTCAGGCATTTGCTGGCCGCATTGGCAAGGTCGATATCCCTGCCGGTAAGGTCTTTCATCACGGCTTCCGCCTCAGCAATGCGACCACGGGCCACCAGCCAGCGGGGCGATTCATCCAGGTAGCGCCAGGCGATGATAAGAGCGATGTAGCCAACGCCGCCCATATAGAAAATGTAGCGCCAGGCTTCTTCGTGCAGGGGAATAATCAGGCGGCAGAGCATGCCAACGACCGGCACGGCGCAAAAACCAACGCCCGCGATCATGTTTTGCCATTTGCCACGGCTCTCGGCCGGGGCCATTTCTGCGATATAGGCTTTT
>NZ_CABSIF010000021.1 GCF_902477725.1 uncultured Desulfovibrio sp.
CCGGTCGCCCGCCGTAATGAACGCGTCCTCAAGGGGATTGCGCTTTTCGCCGGAGCGTTTATGCCCCGGGCGTGTATCTGTGCAACATGGGCGCGGCTTTTGACCGCGCCGCACTACTTGGGCTGCAAAACGAAGTTGCCCGTGGCGTCAACCTTGTAGGTGCGGTAGAACTCGCCCACGCGGTCGCCCTTGGCATCAAAACCAAGATTGCCGGAAAGTCCGGGCATACCCTTGAGTTCCTTGAGCCATGCGGCCATTTCCTTGGGAGTGTCCTTGCCGGCTTCAAGCGCGCCATCAATAACCTTGAAAGCATCGCCAGCCAGCACGGCCCACACGGAAACAGGCACGGTGTTGTACTTGGCCTTGAAGGCCTTGAGAAAGTCCTTGGCTTCAGGCGTGTCCATATCCTGCGGCAGCGGCGGGCTGATGAAGAAATAGCCCGTGGCGGCTTCGTTACCAGCGATCTTGACCAGATCCTGATGGTTGGCGGCATCGCCGCCCATCATGGGAACGTTCCAGCCCATTTCTCTTTTCTGCCGCAACAGCATGCCGGTTTCCGGGTAGTAACCGGTAAAGAACACGAGGTCGGGATTGGCAGCCTTAAGCTTGGTCAGAATGGCGGTGTAGTCGCGCTCTCCGGGGGTAAGAGCATCGTAAAACACTACTTTCATACCGTCTTTTTCAAGCACTGCCTTGGTTTCTTCCGCCAGGCCCTTGGCATACGAAGAATTGTCGTGCAGCAGGGCCACGGCCTTGTAGCCGCCCTTCTTGATGGCTTCGGCGGCGGATTTGCCCTGCGCGTCGTCACGCGGGCAGGTGCGGAAAAAGAGCTTCAAGCCCTTTTCCGTAAGGCGCACGCTGGTGGAGCCAGTGCCGATCTGCACCAGTTCAGCCTCGTCCAGAATGCTCTGGCTGGCCTCGGTCACGGCGGAGCCGTAGGTGCCGATAACTGCCACAACTCCGGCGGAAGCAAGTTTCTGCGCGGCCAGCGCGGCAGTGCGCGGGTCGCCCGCGTCGTCTTCGACAACCAGCTGAACCTTGCGGCCCTTGATGCCGCCCTTGGCATTCACATCGTCAACCAGCAGGGTAACGATGTTCTTCATATCCAGGCCTTCGGAAGCCCATTTGCCCGTAAGCGGGCACATAAGGCCAACCTTGATGTCACCAGCCAGCGCCGCAACAGGCACAAGCAGGGTAAGGGCCAGAGCCCCAAGCCAACGACCAAGTGCTTTCATGAACTACCCCCGTCAGGTATGCAAATATTGTGAGCAACGAACAAGCTTACCCTAAAAATGAAGAAAGAAAAAGCCCCCAGTATCGCCGGGCCGCGCATTGCCGCACACAGACGCAACCCGGCAAGGGCAATTGGGCTGCGTTATAACCATACGGCCTTGCGCGGCAGTTGTAATCAGGTATGAGTACTTGCGGCTGGTTTATACAGCAAAGCAGTGTGAGCCTACTCAGGCCGCCATGGTAACTTGGACGATTGTAACACGATGCTCACACGAATATTTCAGATTGGTCAAATTCTTCATGTATTATTAGCCCACTAACAAATATGTCGTATTTAGCACATCGTTAAGTCGATAAGTCTGAAAACAAAAGTGGCACGCGCTCGACAGCCAAAAAATAATGGGATAAGGTAAAGCTGTAAAAACAGAGAAGACCTTTATTTTCTTAAATGTTTTTCTGTTGCGGTTCTCGCTGTCAGAGGTTCGGCTGTTTCAGTTTCTCTCTGCGCCCTTTCCGCCGTACCTTCCCGCAAGCATTGCCGCAACTTGGGCCGCTCAGCATTGTCTGGCGGTCAGGCGGCGATTGCGCCCTTCCTCTTCCCGCAGCATTCGCCATCGCGCTTCATAATGGGCGCCAAGGAGGCCGTATGCGGTTCAGCTTTGACAAGGCAGCTTGCCAGAACACGCGCAGGGCGCTGCACCGGGAGTGGCTGCTCGCCAACGAAAGGGGCGACTGCTCCGGCAGCAGCATTTTGTGCTGCAACACGCGCAAATATCACGGCCTGCTTATCGTCAACACGCCGCATGGTCGGCATGTGCTGCTCTCCGCCCTTGAAGAATCGGTGTGCGGCGGCGACAGGGAATTCTTTTTTTCCACCCGCCAGCATCCCGGCACGCTCTATCCCAACGGGCACGAGTATCTTGAAGCCTTTCAGCTCGACCAGTGGCCGCAGAGCACCTATCGGGTGGGCGAAGTCAGTCTGAGCCGCGAGGTGCTGCTCGCGCGGGATAAAAGCCTGCTGTTGGTGCGCTATGAACTGCGCGGGCCGGAGGATATCCCCCCGCTTACTCTGCGCCTCAAGCCCTTGCTGGCCTACCGGAATATTCACGCGCTCACGCGGGCTAACCCGGCCCTGCGGGCTGATACCGTTGCCATGCCAGGCGGTTTTGCCGTTCGTCCCTATGAAAGTTTGCCGCCCCTGTATATTCAGGCCGCCGGGGATTCCGGCAAGGTTTGCTCGAGGGCTGTGAATGCCGAGGGCGCGGCGACCAGCGAAAAATGTGGGCCGCATGCCGCCGCCAGTTTTGTGGCCGAGCCGGACTGGTGCCTCAATGTGGAATATTTTGAAGAGCGTGAGCGTGGTTTTGACGACAGTGAAGACCTCTTCATGCCCGGCACGCTTGAAATAGCTTTGCCGCCGCTGCCGCAGGGTGGTTACGTGTATGTGGCGGCTGGCACGGAAGCCTGCGGAGAAAACCTGCGCGCCCTATGGGAGACGGAAAGCCGCGCCCGCACAGATGCCCACCTTGCAGGCGGCGGCCTTGCCGGGCAACTGGCGCAGGCTGGCGGCCAGTTTTGCATCACGACGCCTTCTGGCAGATCCACCGTGATTGCCGGGTATCCCTGGTTTGACGACTGGGGGCGCGACACGCTTATCAGCCTGCCGGGGCTGGCCTTTTACGCTGGACGCGAAGAATTTGGTCTGCGCGTTCTGGCCGAGGTGGGGCGGAATATCCGCAATGGTCTTGTGCCCAACATGTTTTCGGAGTCGGGCGAGCATGCCTACAATACAGTAGACGCATCCCTGTGGTATGCCTTTGCCCTGCAACAGGTGCTTGCCACTGTCCCCGATGGTCTGGCCTGGGCGCGGCAACATGCCTGGGATGCCCTGAAAGCCATCATCAAGGGCTACCGCAATGGGCCGGGCATGGGCATCTTTGTGGGTGCCGAGGGCCTGCTGCATGCGGGCGATGCCCACACCCAGCTCACCTGGATGGATGCCCAGGTGAACGGCTGCCCGGTCACTCCCCGGCACGGTTGCCCCGTGGAAATCAACGCTCTCTGGTATAACACGCTTGCCTTTGCCGACAGCCTTGCCGCCGCATTTCAGGAGCCGCTGCTCACAGGCGAGCGCCAGCGTGCCGCCATGCGCGATGCGTTTCTGCGCCGCTTCTGGACAACCGAGGAGGGCGGCTATCTGGGTGACGTGTGGCGCAACGGACAACTCGACCGAAGCGTGCGTCCCAATCAGATATTTGCCGTGTCCCTGCCGCATGCCGTGCTTGCGGACGATTTTCAGCCGCAGGTTGTGGAATGCGTGCGCAACAGGCTGCTCACGCCTTTTGGCCTGCGCACCCTTGCCCCTGACGCCGCCGCTTACAAAGGCAGGTACGAAGGCAATGGCGAGAGCCGCGATGCCGCCTACCATCAGGGCACGGTCTGGCCTTGGCTGCTGGGCCATTACGCAGATGCGCTGCTGCACACTGCCTGGGATATGGACGGGGCTGTTCAGGGTTTGCTTGATATGGTTACGCCCCTGTTTTGCCAGCATCTCTGCGAAGCCGGGCTTGGCAGCATTTCAGAAGTTTTTGACGGCTCCCCGCCTTACAATCCCGGCGGTTGCACCGCCCAGGCCTGGAGCGTGGCCGAGTGTCTGCGCATGCTCAAAAAACTGCAAAAGGCCGCGCCGGATGTTTACACCCAATGGGAGCAAAGGGTGGCGCATTGTCTGGCCCATCCCGCATCCGGCGACAAAGCCGGCGTATGCAGGGCAACCATGACTCTGGGCGTGTCCGCGCCCGGCAGTGAAGAATAAGGGTTTAGCCATGCGAGTGCTTATGTTTGGCTGGGAATTTCCGCCCCACATCAGTGGAGGCCTGGGAACGGCATGCTTTGGTATGACGCAGGCTCTGGCAAAAAAAGGGGCGGAGATCATTTTTGTTCTGCCGCGGGTAGAAGGCGGCAGCGGGCAGAACAGTTTTTTGCGTCTGCGGGGGGCTTCGGGCACTCCGGTTGCGCCCCAGCTTGCGGAAAGCATGACGCAGGCCGGGCATGAACTCTGGGCCAGCAGCATCCGCTGCCTGCCAGTGGAAAGCCCACTTGTTCCGTACCTCACGCCGCAAGGCTATGCCGAAGCGCTGGAAAATCTGCGGCATGAGCCAGCCAATGCGGCGAGTACGCGCGCTTTTGCGCCGCATGCGGGCCATGCTGCCTGCAAAGGCGAAATCACATTTGAGCTGCACGGCGGTTACGGGCCTGACCTCATGGCCGAGGTGCAGCGTTACAGCCGTCTTGCCGGGGCCATTGCCGTGCATGAACAGTTTGACGTCATCCACGTGCACGACTGGATGACCTATCCTGCGGGCATGATGGCCAGGGCGCTGACAGGCAAACCGCTGGTGGCGCATATCCACGCTACGGAATACGACCGCAGCGGCCTGAACATCAACGAACAGGTGGCGGGCATAGAACGCGCCGGGCTGAACGCAGCCGATGTGGTCGTAGCCGTAAGCCGCCTGACCCGCAAGACCGTCATTGAACGCTACGGCGTAGCGCCCGAAAAGGTGGTGGTAGTGCACAATGCCGTTGCGCGGCATGAGGCCGGGCGCTGCTATCTTGTGCCTCAACGGATACGGCATGAAAAGCGCGTATTGTTCCTCGGCCGTGTGACATTCCAGAAAGGGCCGGAATACTTCATGGAAGCGGCCCGCCTTGTGCTGCAAAAAATCCCCAATGTCCGCTTTTTCATGGCTGGCAGCGGAGACATGCTGCCAGCGTTGATCCGCAGGGCAGGGCAGTTGCGCATGGGGCGGCGCTTCCATTTTGCCGGATTTTTGCGCGGCGAGGATGTGGACCGTATGTTCGCCCTCAGCGATCTTTACGTCATGCCTTCAGTTTCCGAGCCTTTCGGCATAACGCCGCTGGAGGCCATGCTTTACGATGTGCCCGTGCTGCTCTCGCGCCAATCGGGTGTTTCAGAAGTGCTGGAACACGCCCTCAAGGCCGACTTCTGGGATACACGCGACATGGCCGACAAAATCTGCGCCGTGCTGCGTTATCCCTGCCTTGCCGCAGAGTTGGTGAAAAACTGTCGCGAAGAAATGAAATCCATCCGATGGGAAAATGCCGCTGACCAATTGCTGACCATTTACCGGGATGTCCTTGGAGGTCACTGATGCCTGCGCTATGTCTGTGTTTCAATATACATGAGCCGTACCAGTTCCGCCGCTACACGGTTTTCGATATGGGGCAGAGCTCCGTTTACGAGGACGATGACCGCAACTGCGAAACCATGTTGCGCGCGGCGCGCCTGTGCTATTTGCCAGCCGCAGAAATGCTGCTCAGGCTTGTGCGCCGCCATGAAGGCGCATTTGCGGTGTCGTTGTGCGTTTCGGGCATCGCCCTGGATCTTTTTGAGCAGTACGCCCCTGAAGTGACAGAAAGCCTGTGCGCCCTCGCGGCTACGGGCTGCGTGGAATTTGTCGCCGAAACTTCAGCGCATTCGCTGGCCTTTTTGTATTCACGCGAGGAATTTGACAGGCAGGTCAAGGCGCAGAGCGCGCGCATCAAAAAACTGTTTGGCAAAAAACCCACCACCTTCATGCATACGGAATGCGTGTTCAACAATGACCTTGCCGCCGCCTTGCAACAGCATGGTTTTAAAACCGCACTGGCCGAGGGTGCGGATCAGGTGCTTGGCTGGCGCAGCCCCAATTGGGTGTACCGCCCGGTTTCCGCTCCCAAGATGAATCTTTTGCTGCGCAACACGGCCCTTTCTGACGACATGGGGCTGCGCTTTGGCGACAGGGCCTGGAGCGATTGGCCCCTCACTGCCGACAAGTTCGCCTCGTGGTGCCACAGCTTGGGCGACAAAGCGGATGTGATCAATATTTACAATGATTTTCATATATTCGGCCTGCGTCATGGGCAGGATTCGGGCATCTTCGATTTTATGTCGGCCCTGCCCGAGGCCCTGCTGCGCGACAACCGCTTCAGGTTTGCCACGCCTGGCTCCATTGCCGGAAAGCGCGCCCCCGCCGGAGAGGTGGACGTGCCCCAGTTCGTATCATGGGAAGAAAGCGGCCACGATCTGACCTCGTGGCTTGGCAACGACATGCAGAAAGACGCCATCCACACGCTTTACAGCCTGGCCGCCAGGGTGAGCGCCAGCGGCGACAAGATGCTGTTGCACGACTACGAGCGCCTGCAAACCGCCGACCATTTCCGGCATATGTCCACCAAGTGGTTTTCCGGCCCACGGCAGGACAGGCCCAGCCCCTTTGACAGTCCCTATGACGCCTACATCACCTATATGAACGTGCTGGCAGATTTTGAGCTGCGCCTTGAAGCCGCAGAACTGGCAGGTAAAGAGCACAAGCCCCGCAGAGCACGCAAAAGCAATGTCCGTTCCGGCACGGATGCGTCTGTTTAAGCCAATCGGCCTTTCCATAAGGAGAAATCATGAATTTAGATAACAGCACCGTCACGTTGTTTGAGGTCAGTTGGGAAGTCTGCAACAAGGTGGGGGGCATTTACTCTGTGGTCAGCAGCAAGGCACTGCAGGCTGTGGAGCAGTTTGGCGAGGACTATTTTCTCCTTGGCCCGTCCCTGGCGGAAAATGTGGGTTTTGAAGAAACGGACGAGAATATCTGGGATTCGCTCCGTCTGGCATTTGCCACAAAGGATCTCAAATGCCGCATGGGGCGCTGGAATATTCCCGGTCGCCCCAAGGCCATTCTGGTGGATTTTGCCAAACGTTATTCCAGCAACCAGCTTTTGTACGATCTGTGGAAAAATTACGGTGTGGATTCGCTTTCCGGCGGGTGGGACTATATTGAACCCGTCATGTTCGCCACGGCTTGCAGTGCGGTTATCGCGGCCATTCATGAAAGCCGGGTGGAACCCCTTGAAGGACGCAGCGTTGCCCTGTTCCACGAATGGATGTGCGGCGCGGGCCTGCTTTCACTCAAAAAAATGTCACCCGGCATAGGCACGGTATTCACCACCCATGCCACCATGCTCGGGCGGGCCATGGCCGGAACCGGGCGGGATATCTATTCCAACCTGCGCAGCATCAACCCCGCCAACGAGGCCGCAGCCCTGAACATCACGGCCAAGTGGTCGCTTGAGGGGGCCAGCGCGCGCGAGGCGGACGTGTTCACCACCGTCAGCCCCATCACCGGGGAGGAATCCACGGTGCTGCTGGGGCGGCAGCCTGATGTCATCACCACCAACGGTCTGGATATGCGGGTTATCCCCGATTATTCCATAGACCGCTCCCGCCCTGCGGAACACCGGGCGCGCATAGTGGAGGCATCCAACCGCTTTCTGCGTTGCGAACTGCCCGCCAACACACGTATTTTCGCCATTTCCGGCCGCTATGAAATGCACAACAAGGGCGTGGACATCTTTCTTGATGCCCTGGCAAAACTTGAGCAGAGCCTCGCGGGCACGGACGCTTCCATTCTGGCCCTGTGCCTTGTAATGGGCGGGCATACGGGCGTTAATGCCGCTGCGGTTTCTGGCGACCCCGAGGCCAACGATAACGGCCTGCCCTTTATCTGCACGCATTTCGCCTGGAACGCGCCGCAAGATCCGATTCTCAATGCCTGCCATCGGTTGGGTCTGAACAACAGCCCGGAAAACAGGGTCAAGGTCATCTTTGTGCCAGCCATGCTCAATGGGGAAGACGGCTTTTTGAATATGCCCTACGATGATGTCATGTCGGCCTGCGATGTGGGTTGCTTCCCCTCCTGGTACGAGCCGTGGGGGTATACGCCGCAGGAAAGCGCGGCCTGGGCCGTGCCCACCATTACCACGGACCTTTCAGGTTTTGGCATGTGGGCGCGCACACAGTTGCAGGAGGGGGCCGCTGCGGGCAAAGGCGTGTGCGTCATGCCCCGCCGGGGCATGAACTTTGAGCAAAGCGCCACAGTGCTGCACGAGCATCTGATCCGCGCCGCCACCTGCGCAGTGGATGATTTGCCTCAATGGCGCGCGGAGGCACGCGCGCTGGCGGAAAAATCATCGTGGCAGTTCTTTTTTGAAAACTACGTCAGGGCTTTTGAGATAGCCTTCAAAAAGGCCTCCACCCGGATTAACTGTGATTGCGGGCATGCGGCTCTGGCGAGGGTGCTTTCCACATCGTGTTCCGCCACGCCATTTTTGCGGCCCATAATGGCTGTTGCCGAGGTGCCGGAAGAGCTCTCCCGCCTGCGCGACATTGCCCACAATGTGTGGTGGTGCTGGCACGACAAGGCCAAGGCACTGTTCATGGCCCTGAGCCCCTCCCATTGGGAAAGCTGGCGTAATCCGCTCAAGATGCTTGAGCAGGCCGACCCGGAGCGCTTCCGGGATCTGCTGGAAAATGAAGACTACATGAATCTTTACCGTGAGGTCGTCGCCAAGTTTGACGCCTACATGGCCGAACCCATCCGCTCGCTCAGCACGGATGTTACGCCAGAAGCCCCCATTGCCTATTTTTCCACAGAATACGGCCTGAGCGAATCCATCCCCATTTATTCCGGCGGCCTGGGCGTCCTCTCTGGCGATCATCTCAAGTCTGCCTCGGATATGGCTATCCCCCTGGTAGGCGTTGGGCTTTTATACAAAAATGGTTACTTCCGGCAGGATATAGACGCCGATGGACGGCAGGTGGCCCAGTATCCCGTCAACAACTTCGGCCTCATGCCCATTTCGATGGTCTACGATGCAGAGAATCAGCCGGTCTATGTGCAGCTTGAACTGCCGGGCCGTCTGCTGTTTGCAAGGGTGTGGAAGATGGCCGTGGGGCGCATAACCCTGTACCTCATGGATACTGACACCCGCCGCAACACGGACGAAGACCGCCGCATTACCGACAAGCTCTACGAGGCCAACCGCGAGGTACGCTTGTTGCAGGAAATGCTGCTGGGCATGGGCGGCATGCGGCTGTTGCGCACGATGCGCATAATGCCCAGCGTTTTCCATATGAATGAAGGGCATTCGGCCTTTATGGCCATGGAACGCCTCCAGGAATGCCTGAGCACGGGCATGAACTATGCCGAGGCAACTGTGCGGGTGCGCTCCAACACGGTGTTTACCACGCACACGCCCGTGCCTGCTGGCAACGAATCTTTTTCTCTGGAACTGATGGAACGGTATTTCAGCGGAATTGCCGCCAATCTTGGTTTGTCCTGGCAGCAGTTTGTGCAGCTTGGGCAGATAGAGGGCGGCAACAGCAATTCCTTTGAAATGACGGTGCTGGCTTTGCGGCATTCGTGCTGGGCCAATGGTGTGAGCCGTCTGCACGGCGTTGTTTCGCGCCACATGTGGAACAACCTCTGGAAAAGCCTGCCCGTGGCGGAAACGCCCATCGGACACGTCACCAACGGTATTCATGTGCCGTCCTACGTGGGCAGCTGGATGCATGAACTGCTGCACCAGTATCTTGGTTCTGGCTGGATGCAGTCGCCTCCCGGTTCCGGCGTATGGGACAAGGTGGACCAGATTCCTGACGAGGCCTTCTGGGCGGCCCGCATGCACCAGAAGGAAGCCCTGCTTGACGATCTGCGCCGCCGGATCCCGGAATTTATCCAGAAGTTTCATCTGTCATCGGATGAACGCAAGCACATGGAATCCATGCTCAAACCCGATACCCTCATCATCGGTTTTGCCCGCAGATTCGCCCCCTACAAGCGCGCCACGCTGATTTTTGCAGACCCGGACAGGCTGGCCCGCATACTCAGCAATACCAATCGCCCTGTGGTGCTGGTGTTCTCCGGCAAGGCGCATCCAGCGGACGAGGCGGGCATCAACATGATTCAGGAAGTGCTGCGCATGTGCCGGGACGAGCGCTTTCTGGGCCGCATCTTCTTTGTGGAAAACTACAGTCTGGCTGTATCGCGCATTATGGCGCAGGGCTGCGATGTCTGGCTGAATACGCCGCGCAGGCCGCACGAGGCCTCGGGCACCAGCGGTATGAAACTGCCCGTCAACGGCGGCATCAACCTGAGTATTTCTGACGGCTGGTGGTGCGAGGGCTACAACCGCCAGAACGGTTGGACCATTGGCCCGGTGGTTTCCACAGAGCTGCCCAGCAGCGAGCAGAATGACTACGCCGATGCCGAGGCCCTGTATTCACTGCTGGAAAACGCAGTTGTCCCCCTGTATTTTGAGCGCAATGCAGAAGGCCTGCCCCTCGAATGGATTGCCACGGCCAAGCGTTCGCTCAAAAGCCTCACGGCCATGTACAGCAGCAACCGCATGCTCAATGATTATATACGTCAGTTTTATCTGCGGGCAGCGCGCAGGCGCAACATGCTGCGCGACAACAGCTGGGAGGCCTGCCGTGCGCTTGCCGCCTGGCAGAATGACTTGCCCGCGCGCTTTGGCACGGTCAAGGTGGATGAACTGACCATCAGCGGTGTGGAAAACAACACCATGGTCTGCGGCGAACCCGTGAGTGTGCAACTGCGCATGCACCTTGGCGAAATGAAGCCGCAGGAAATACTGGTGCAGCTTGTGATCGGGCAGGCGCTCATTAACGGCAGCTTCCGTGACAAGCCGGAAATCCTGCGTCTCGAGCCAAGAGCAGGAGAAAACGGGCAGGAACGCATGCGCTATACCGCAAGCTACATTCCAACGTTCAGCGGTCATTACCGATACGGTGTGCGCATCATGCCCGTGCATCCGGCACAGGCTTCGCCGCTGGAAACGGATAATATTCTCTGGGCCTAGGCGTTTTACCGCTCTTTGCGGCATGAAAGCATAGTTCTGCCGCGCTCCGTGTTTGATACGGGGCGCGGCAGTTTTTTTGCTGGGGGAGGGAGACGCCTGTATTGATGGCATTGCCAAGGCGTAAAGGGTGTCTTATGATTCAGCACTCTGCCCACAGCTAGGCGCGTGAATCCATGCGCGGCCAGCACCACAACCTTGGGGAAATATATGATCTACCGATGCGCTATTTCGTCCCAGTTTTCTCAAGCACACCGCGTGGCTTGTCTGTCTGCCATCCTCGGTATGGCGTGTCTCATGCTGGTTGCCTGCGCTGGCAAAAAAACTGGCGAAGCTGACGGCATCCGCAGCACGGTAGTGGCGCTGGCTGCAAAAAAAGCAGCATTGCCAGAGGTTCCAGGACTCTCTGTCGCCTTGCTGCGCAAGGGGGAGGACACCCCCGTGTGTGCCGCCTTTGGCTATGCCTCGCTGGAAAACCCAACCCCCCTGACAACAGCTTCGCGGTTCAAAATAGGTTCTGTCACCAAGGTTTTTACGGCGACGCTAATCCATCGCCTCATTGAAGAGGGCAAGCTGGACTACAACACACCCATAAGTCGATTTTTCCCCACCTATCCCAACGGCAAGAATATCACCGTGCGCAATCTGCTGGAGCATACGTCGGGCATGCCGGAAATGCTTGCCCTTGCGCAGGTACAGCAAAATTTTGTCCGTTACTGGTCAGCAGAGGAGCTCATTGCTATGGCGGCAAAGCAGCCGCCTCTGTTCCGGCCCGGTACGCGGCAGCAATATTGCAATACCGGTTTCCTCATGCTTGCTGTCATTGCCGAAAAAATTACGGACCGCCCCTACGGGGAGCAGGTGCTCGACATGTTTGTGGGTAAGCTGGGCATGAAGTCTCTACTGGTGGGAGTGGACGGAGCTGTGGTTCCCCGCCTGGCAAATGGTTACACTTCTAACGGGAGCGAAATGCAACTGCCCCTGGCAGCCAGTATTGCCATTGCCAAGGGCACAGGCAACCTTGAAGCCGCGCCGGATGATGTGGTGCGCCTTGTAAATCTTGATCGTGTGCTGAAAAACAATGTTCTTGAATCGTTGCCTCTCAGGCCTCTGGTTTTGCCAGATGGAAAGGAGGCCGTATCCATCTCAAAGAACAATCACTATGTCAGCAGTGAACTTGATGGTTGCACACTCTTTTTATTTAACGAACCCGGTATTGATCTGACAGGCAAGCTTGGATCATTCCCCGGCTTTGGCTCGGCGTATTTTTATGACCGCCAGACAGGCTATGCCGTTGCTGTGAGCGTGAATAACGAAAAGGCCATTCCGCATGCCATAGCGCTGGGAGCGGAGATATTGCAGGCCATGAGGCAGCGGAGTGCGGAAACGGCACGTTGATCTGCGCTAACCTGGGCTTCTGTCCTGCGAATGCTTGAAACAAGGATGCGGCTGTTCGAGAGAACAGCCGCATCCTTGAGTATCAGGCAACAAGCCTCATTGCTGAGGATCATCCTGCTGCGCATTGCCGGTCATTTCTTTATAGAACACGCATCTGTTTCTGCCCAGTTTTTTTGCCGCATAGGTGGCCTTGTCTGCCTTATTGAACAGTTCGGCATAGGTCGTGCCGTCCCGTGGGCTGCACGCCACACCAACGCTGGCGGTCAGGGTGAGGCATGAGTGCTGGTCGCAGCACTGGGTGTGCAGTTGTTCCACAAGTACGTGGGCACGCTCGCGTATGCCAAGCAGCGACATCTTTTCTGTACAGAAAACCAGAAACTCATCGCCGCCAATGCGTCCCACAATATCCACGCCACGGAAATTGCGGCGGATGATCTGGGCCATGTCAAAGAGGGCCTTGTCGCCCATGGCATGGCCGAAGTGGTCATTGACGCCTTTGAAGTTGTCAAAATCAACCATGAACATGGCGTAGAATTGCGGCAGGGGGGATTCGTGCGTTTCCAGAAATTGCGATACGGCTTTCTCCGTAGACATCTTGTTGCGCATGCCGGTGCCGCTGTCGCGTGTGGCCTGGGTGCGTAATTGCAGCTCCAGAGATTTTTGCTTGTCGATATCCGTAATAATGCCAATGGAATAGATGGGGGTACCATGGGTATTGGCTATGTTGGAGGCCTCAATGCGAAACCAGCGGTATTCCCCTTCGGCATCGCGCAACCGTGCCTCAAGGGTGCATTTATGCTGGTGCGGCGCAAGGCGCACCTCTTTTTGAAAAGCCACCAGGCGTTCCTGATCGTCAGGAAACAGGGGGATGGCCGGGTCGTTCTCCAGAATATTGAAAACAGCGCCAAAGGTGTGCAGCCATTGGGCCGAACAGGAAAAATAGCCGTTGACCAGATTTTGCTCAAATATGTTGATGTCGTGCTGTTCCAGAATAAACTGGTAACGCTCATCGGATATGCGCTTGGAAAGTGCCGCTTCTTTATTGCGGGTAATGTCAAAGACAATGCTTTGTATGTACGAGCGGCCATGCTCAATGTTGACCACAGATCCTTTGTGGTACAGCCAGATCAAGCCTCCGCTCTTGCTGCGGGTGCGGTATTCCACATCTATGGGCTGGCTGTTTTTCATCTGCTTGCGCATGGTGCGCAGCGTGGATTCACGATCTTGTTCATACACTGTGGCAGAAAAACTGTTGCCATATGTTTTTTTAAATTCCGCCTCTGTAAAGCCGAGCATTTTTACATAATTGGGGCTGACAAAAAGGAACGTGCCGTCAGGGCTGAAAAACTTGAGCACCCCGCCGGACATGCTGGTGATAATGGAGCGGTAATCCTCCTGCTGGCGGCGCAACTTGCGGGAGGAATTGCGCTCAAGCAACAGCAGGAATGTGAGGATTATGCCCGCCAGAATGACCAGCCGCCAGACAAGCTCATTGGTAATGAGCGACTGTTTTGAAACTGCCGCATTGCCTGCTTGCTGCGGAACAAAGGAAACCATGCGCCAGCCAAAACGTTCAACAGGCGTTGTGGCGATGAAAAGGCCCGTGGCTTTATCAAAAAAAGTCACGGACTGCTGTGCGCCATCTGCAAATGTTTGCCGCAGTATGTCCGTAACATTCGGGGGAAGCCCGCACTCGGTGAACGAGGCAAAGAGGTCATTCATTGCCTTGCCGGGGGGCGGAGACCAAAAGAGAGGCTGGCCTGAATCGTCAAAAACCACGTTGTAGGTGTTGTTGCTGAACGCCCACGTTTCCAGATTGGTTTCTATGCCTTCAGCCGGGAATTCGCTGATAAGTACCGCCTGTACATTGCCGAGGGCAACCAGCGGGTTAGCGATGAGCAGGAGCCGAGGGCTGGTGTTGCCGCCAGCGGTGGCAACATGGGTCAATCCCTGGCGTGCGCGTAAAAAGATCGGGTCGTTGCTGAAGTCGGCCTGCGTGCCTCCACCGTCGAAACCCTTGCCTTCTGCATCAACAATGCTGAAACGTCGCACTCCATGAGCGTAAAACAGGGGGGCAAGGCCGAGCACGTATTCCCTGCTGACGCGGTATTCCTGCTGCGCCAGATACTTGGTCATGCCGCTCATTTCCATCATGCTGCTGCGAACAGCCTGATAAAAATTGTTGCCCGCGCGGGCGTTCACTTCGGCGAGGCGCGTAAGCGTAGTGGAAGAGATGTTTGATGTAACATCGCTTGCGTAATCATGAATAAAAAAAATGGGGGCAAGAAATAGGAGAACAAGAACAGCAAATGATATGAGAGGCTTGGAGATATCTGACATGTCTCATTATCCGTGGTGTTTGAACCAGGGTAGGCCGTTGAGACGAAAGAACCCCCTGGGCAGTGCCCGGGAGTTTGTATCTGCACGGTGCTGCAAAAGAGCCGCTGAGTATCAGTTGCTGCCGCTCCAGCTGTGTCGGGGGAGTCTCTGTATCACTGCTAAAAGCCGGGAAAGGAAAAATTCTTCTGTCTGTACTTTTCCTGTTATGCGTTGGGAAGTGCCATCAGCATCAGTAGTCGTGATATTTTCTAGAGTTTACGTGCGGTTTCCAGATGTTGTCAACATATATAGTCTGGATAATGCTGTTTATTTATAACGAATTATAACATAATGGATTAACTGTTAAAAATATTGTTGAGGCCTCATTTGCAATGGTGTGATGTGATCTGCCCCGTGTGCGAAAATCACATGTCAGCTTGGTACAAACAGCAAAAGGCCCTGCAAAAGCAGGGCCTTTTCTATACATAACCTACAGCAGGATGTTTGCCCGGGCAGACCGCCGAGGCAGGCGCTCTTGGCTGTAGAATGGCTAACTAGGCAAGCTTGGAGAGCAGGGTTTCCTTGATGGAATCAATGCTGCCTTCGCCATTCAGTTCGATGTATTTGGTTTTGCCAGCGCCAGCGAGGTCTTTGTAGAAGTACGCGGCGGCCAGGGTGCCGTCGGTGGTGTTGTAGTAAATGTCGTGACGCTTGTTGATGGCACCTTCGTCCTGGTCATCGGAGCGGCTGGAAAGCGCGCCGCCACAGACGCGGCAGACATCGCCGGTAGGCTTGATGGCGTCAATAAAGATGTTGTTGGGGTGGTTGTTGTTATTCTTGCAGAGGCGGCGGCCCATGATGCGGTTTTTGGCCACTTCGCGGGGCAGAAGAATTTCAACCACGTAGTCAAGCTGCATGCCTTCTTTCTGAAGGGCGTCCCACAGCTTCTGGGCCTGCACGGTATTGCGGGGGAAGCCGTCAAGCAGCCAGCCCTGCTGACCCTTGGTCTTCAGGGTTTCCAGCACCATGGGAATGGTGATGTCATCGGGCACGAGGTCGCCGCGATCAATGTAAGCTTTGGCTTTTTTGCCCAGCTCGGTGCCGCCGCCGATGTGTTCACGGAAGATGGCCCCGGATTCGATGTGGGCGAGGTTGTACTTCTGCTTGATCAGGTCGCCCTGAGTGCCTTTGCCGCTGCCGTTGGGGCCAAAAATAAGGATATTCACGGGTACTCTCCTTGCCGGAACCGAGTTAGTTTGTGCAAAAAAGAACACAACTGGCACCCTATCCCCTAAAATAGGCCCTGTCAACGGGTGCTGGGAAGAATGCTCGACATGTTGCAGCCCCCGGGCCGCTGCCTACCGAAAGAGCTTCCAGGTGCCTTCCACCACGCTGCCAAGCACATCCACAAAACCCTGGGTGATGCCGCCAATGGTGTTGAGCAACAGTTTGCCAGCGCCAATGGATGTTTTGCTGTTATCCAGGCTGCCGTAAAGGCGCATGGGGAATTCTGGAAGATTCTTCATGTTTACAGTAAAGTTGCAGTCAAGGGTCTCGTTGTTGAGGTCTATCCATCCGCCGCCGGTAACAGTGAGATCCTGCCCCTTGAGATAAAAATCACCACTTTTTGCAATGCCGTTGGTGATCGCACCGGAGCTGCCCGCAGCATCAAAGCGGGTGGGTTTGCCCTTGAGCTGGCCGTCTTTGTCGCGCGACTGGTAAAAGCCATTATGAACGTTGAAGCGCCATTTGCCGTTCAGACGTGCGGGCAACTGGTTTGCCCCTGTCAGTTCCGCGTCAACCTCGGAGCTTATGCTCGCGCGTCCACCAAGGGCAGCGCTGCCGCCGCGATCCTTGCTTGCTGCGGCAAGGTCAAAGCCCTCGATGGAAAGGGCATTGGCAAATCCCAGCCCTTTGTTGAAGCGCATTTCACCATGTGCAGACACGGGCGAGCCATAAAATTTGCCGCCCTGGCTTTCATAGCGCAGGGTTCCGTTCTCTATCTTGGCTTTAAGGCGCAGGTCATCGGTGCGCAGTTTCCACAGGGTGAGCTGGCCAACGTGCGCTTCGCCCTCAGCGGAAAATGCGCGCATGAAGCGCAGATCCCACGGTTTGCTCTCGGCCTTTTTTTTGCTTTTGCCGCCATCTGCCTGCCCGGCGGCCTTGTCGCCCACGTAGCGGTCAAGATCAATCTGCGGAGCGGAGAGTTTGAACCGCAGGGCCAGCTCCTTGCGCCAGTCAAGGCTGATACTGCCTGAAATATCGTTTTGATCTACCTTGGCGCGGAACTCAGACAGCGCCAGGGATCCGCTATCGCCCTTGAAGGCGGTGTCCAGCTCGATCCGGCGCAGGGGTTGGGGCACATTGGGGTTGGCAGCGCCCAGCAGGCGCAGTGTTTTTGTGCTGTCCGGGATAAAGGCGGAGACCTTGCCCTGCCAGACCATGCCGTCCTTGCCCATGCCCAGTTGTCCTGATCCGGAAATGTCCGCCCCAAGGGCGTTCACGTGCATGTCTGTGGCCGAAAGCTGGTTGCGCGCCGCCTGACAGCTGAATTTGCCGCTGATCTGTGCTTGCAGGCCCTCTGGCTGGAAGGATTTTCCCGGGCTGAGGCTCAGGCTGATGGTGCCGGGCAGGTTTTGAAAATCCATGTTGCCGCCGCCCTGTCCATCGCCGCTGAACCAGAGCCTGCCGTTGAGGTCCACGCTGGCGTCAATACCTTCATCGGCAATGGTAGCGGTCCACTGGCCTTCAAGGCCCAGACGGCTTTGCTCCCAGGCCGCTGTGCGGGCTTTAAGACTCACATCAAGCGTTTTAAAGCCCACAGCGCCGGGGGAGGCCTTGCCGGGAATATTGTTCGGCGGGCGCAACTGGCCTTTTTCGGCCCGGGCGCTTACCGTGCCGCGCAACTTGCCCAGAAAAACATCCAGCTCCCGCCCCTGGCTCATGACGTCCACATCACCGCGCAGCTTGCCGCCGCTCACGGGCATGACCGGGAGGTCTTTTGCCAGATTTTCGCCGTTAACGTCACGCATGTGCAGGCGGATGGCGTAGGGGGTATCCGGGTGACCGCCCATGATGGTGTCGCCCTTGACACTGCCGCCGTATAGAGTGCCGTCAACAATCAGCAGCGTGTCTTCAAAGTGGGTGACCTGGTCGACCAGCCCCTGCTTGATGACGACCAGCGCGTCGTTGATGACAATGGGGCCGTAGTTCACCCGGGTTGCAGCCAGTCGGATGTTGTAATCAAGACCGATTTCGCCGGGCACAACCGGTTTGCCGGGCATGGGAGTGAGCGGCCCGTGCCCGTACCGCGGTTCGGCAGGCAATACACCCACCGATTCGGGAATGGCACGCCCCAGATTCACAGTTTCGGCTTTGAGATCCAGCAGCAGTTCAGGCCTGGCCCAGCTCGCAACGCCGCCGGAACCCAAAAAGCGGCTGCCTGCGGCAGTTACGTCAATATGCGGAACGCGCAGCCCCCTGCCGTCCACAGAAAAATCAAGGGTGCCCAGGGTTACTTCGTCCAGTGCCACTTGAAGACCGGGCGCCAGATTACGGGCAAAGCCCAGCCATTCCGTCAGGCTTGCGCGCTGCAACTGCAGGCGGCCTTCAATACTGAATGTGTCTGGCCCGCCCAAGCGCAGCATGCCGTTGACGTTCACATCGTCCTGCTCAAGCCGCAGGCGCAGGTTTTCAAGGCTGATGCCCTGATCTTCCTTGTTGCGTTGGGCCACGGTGCCGGTCACGTGGGCAGGCAGCAGCACTTCATCCTTGCGCAGTTCGCCTTCAAGGTCGCTGGTCAGGCTCCAGCCATTGGCATCAGCCTTGAGCCCCAGAGCAAAGTTGAGGCGGGCCAGCCAGTTGGGCAGCTGTATTGTACCCTTGACCGCCAGTTGCGGCGTTTTTGCCAGGGGGGCCGAGAGGTCTGTCTTGCCTTCCAGATTGAGGTGCTCAACCTTGGCTGGCGTTTGACCTTCTGGCTGAAGAATCGCTGTGGCGCAAAAAAAGTTGCCCTCAAGGCGTGTGCCCGAGGCGGTTTCCAGGTCGCATTGCAGTCCGTTGGCCGTCATTTGCGTTTTGTCCGCGCCGATGATGTCCACTTCGCCCTGTGAAACAGCCAGTCTGAACCGACCCGGCAAAATGTCCGGCAACAGAGCCGCGCTTCCAGTGCTGTCCCCGGCAAGCCGGGACAGCCACGACTGTATGGAATCCTGCGCAGGGGACTCTTGCGCGGCAACGCTTTGCGAGGGAACCGCCGTATCTGTTACGGCTGGGATCGTTGCATCCTGTGCCGGTGGAGTGTTGCCCTTTGCCGTTGGGGATGCGGCAGGCTGAGGGGCGGATTTTGGGGAGGTTTTTTGGGGTGTTCCGCTATTTACTGGTGCGGCCTGGGCTGCAACAGGCTGAGCGGTTTCGGCATTGTCAGGGAGCAGAAAGGGCAGGCTGAGCGCCACGGGCAGTTCGCCCTTGAGGCGGGGGCGCAGCAAGGTGATATTGCGGGGCAGCAGTTCGCCGCGCAGCAGCGCCAGAAAGTCGGGCCTGAGTGTGGCGTAGGCAACGGTAAAATTAAAGTTCTTGCCCTCCACGCTGGCATTGCTGACAGCCAGGGAGGGCAACGGCAAAAGGGCCACATTGACCGATTCAACAGTAATATTCAGGCCGGTGCTGGCGGCAATCTGTTCAATATAATGTTGGGCCAGCGCCTCGGGATTGCGTTGCAATAGCCAAAAGACCGCCGCCGACATAGCCGACAGGGTTAACAGAAGCGCCAGAAAAATGCGCGTTATAAGACGAAGTCGGCCAGGGTTGAGCAGCATGTGCATTCTCGCGTCTTGACGCCTTGGGGCGTCAAGGCTAGGTTTTGAACCTATTGCAAATCGGGCCTGTTGGCAACTGCCAGGCATGAGATGCCAAGCACTGTGCGCAGTTAGCGCAGAACCACATTACTGTTGCCGGGGGTGCATGAAGCGGCTTTTGTGGATAGGCAGTCCTTTTTTCAGCGACGCCCTTTCTTCCTGCGGCTGGGATGCTGTGGCCCGGCACAATTTTGAGCATGCCGCCGTGTTTGGCTGGCATGATCTGGTGCGTATTGCGGGTTTTGAGCCAGACGTGCTGGTAGTGGCCGACAAAAGCCGCGCTCCCTATGTGCTTGGCGTAGAGGATTTTCCGTGCCTCACTGTGTTCTACAGCGTGGATTCTCACATCCATTCGTGGCAACCGTATTACGCTCAGGCTTTTGATGTCTGCATTGCGTCTTTGCGCGATCATTTGCCGCGTTTTGCAGGGGCATATCTGCCCGCAGATCGGGTGTGGTGGTCTCCTGCCTTTGCCTGGGCTCAGGATGCGCCCGAGCCGCAGACTGCCAAGGATATGGACTGCGTGTTTGTGGGCACGGTCAATGCCAATCTGCCGTGCCGCACGGCCTTTCTGGAAAAGTGCCGTAGCGGATTGCCGGAATTGCAGATTGTAACCGGCTCCTACCGCCATTTATACGCAAGGGCGCGGGTGGTGCTGAACCACTGCGAGCACGGCGACCTGAACTTTCGGGTTTTTGAGGCCTTGGGCTGCGGCAGTTGCCTTGTGACCCCGCGCATTGGGCATGGGCTGACGGATATTTTTGCCGAGGGCGAGCACATGCTCTGCTATGGGGCGGATACGGCAGACAATGGCAGCATTGTGGATGCTGCAACCGCTGCTGGCGAGGCCGTGGCGCAGGTGCGCTATCTGCTTGGGCACCCGGATGTTGCTGCGCGCATGGGGCAGGCCGCGCTGGCCTGCATAGACGGAGGCCACAGGGCGGTGCACCGCGCAAGAGCTTTCAGCGACAAAGTGCGCGCCCTCCTGACCAGCGACCCGCAGTGCGTTGCGCGCCGCAGGGGCCGGGCAGTAGCCATCCGCAAGGATTGCCTGCGTTTGCCCTATCTGCATTGGGCCGAGGAGTTGCGCAGTACCGGGTTGAGCGAGGCCTATCTGGCGGCTGCCAAGGGAGAATTCGGGCTGACAGGGCGGGGATGAGCATAAAAAAACGTTGAGAATGGGTATTCTCAACGTTGATGAGCTTTAATTCCTGCTGTTTCTTCCTGAAGAAGCGGGAATACCCACAGCCGGGTCAAAATGTAGATCCAGCGCCGGGTCTACGTCGGGCGCGCTGCTGACGTTCTGGGCGGGTTCATCAAAACTCAGATGCAGCAGAGGGTCTTGCGCTGGCTGCGGGGCAGGGCGGGGCGCAAGATGGGCGGCTCCCCTGGGGGAGAATGCTGCATCGGCTGGTTCCGTCACGTCCAGCGCGTCAAGGCGCGATTCCATAGAGCGCAGCAATACACGCATCTGGGCGTGTTCTTCATGCAGCGATCTGCAAAGTTTTTCCTGGCTGCGCAGCATGTGGTACAGCACAGCCAGTATTCCGAAGAAGCACAAAAAAATGAAAAGCATGATGGAAAACATGGCAGGCCTCCAAAAATACAAGCCGGGAAGGCCCGGCCAGCAGTTTTTATATACGTTCAACACTTCTTGGGCAAGGAGCTTTTATGGCCGCGCAACACATTGAACCGCATCTTGTAATGGCAGACGAGCGCGGCAATATCTATGATGATCCCGATCTGCTCATGGTTTGTCGGCGCGGCGCGCAGTGGGGGCTGCCGCGCCCGGATGAACTGATTCCCCTGCCGGAAGAAAGTGAATTCTTTCTGCTGCCAGGGCGTCAGGCCGTGGGCCTTGATCCCGAAACAGGGCGCATCGCGCCCCCTGAGGGCGAGGCCCAGCTTGCCGTAGCGGCCTTTGCTGCACCCGGCTACACGCTTTCGGCCCATCCTGCCTATGAAAGCGGCGAAAACGCGCCCATGTTGCCATTGTTTGCCTATGGGGCCGTGGGGTTCGCCAGAGGGCGGTTCTATATCTGCGCCCGCAGGGTGGATACCGAACCCCGGCAGATTTTCAGCAATATTCCGCGTGGCCGTATTGAACTGGGTGCCCGCGCCCTGCTGCGCGATTACCCCAAGAACAGGCTTATCCGGCATATTATGGATAACTGCGTGGCGCGCTACGATTGCCCTGCGGCCCGCAACTTTGCTCTGGGCCGTTACGAGGCTCCGCTGCCGTCGTCCCGCGCCTGCAATGCCAGCTGTATTGGGTGTATTTCCGCGCAGGAAAAGGATTCGCCCATTCAGTCAACGCCGCAGTGCCGCCTTGCCTTTACGCCCAGCCCGGAAGAGCTGGCCGAGGTCATGCGCGTCCATTCCGGGCGCGAAACCCGCACGCCCATTTATTCCTTTGGGCAAGGCTGCGAGGGCGATCCGCTTATGAATCCTGATCTGCTGGTGGAGAGCGTGCGCCAGTTCCGCGCGGGCGAAGGCCCAGGCACTGTCAACTGCAATACCAACGCCTCCCGGCCAGAGGCTGTGATCCGCCTTGCCGAAGCCGGGTTGACCAGCATGCGCGTGAGCCTGAACAGCGCACGGAGCGGCCTCTATGAGCGCTATTACAGGCCATCCGGCTATTCCTTTAACGATGTGCGCACCTCCATTCGCGAGGCCCGCAGCCGTGGCATATGGGTTTCGTTGAATCTGTTGGTCTTCCCCGGCGTTACGGATACGGAAGAAGAACTGGACGCTCTGGCGCGTCTGGTGGGCGAAAACGGCGTGAGCATGATCCAGTGGCGCAACCTCAATATTGATCCCGAATGGTACTTCAAACTCATGAGCGGCGGCGAGGGGCAGCAGAAACTGGAACTCTCGCCCAGCATGGGGCTGACATCGTTCATGAAGCGCCTCAAAAAGCTCTGCCCCTGGCTGCGCTATGGTTATTTTAACCCCTATCTGGGTGCAAAGGCCGAACTTGCCGCGCCCATGCCGGGCGAATGGACCATGCCAGCCCCGCGCGCCAGAGAGGCGGCAATAGAAGATGGTCTGGACGCCGGGGCAGAAGAGGACTTGCACAACGGATCAGACAGCGAATAATTAGCGTATTTTGACGGTTACATTTTCGGAGCCCTGCGAGTGTGCGGGGCTCCAATTTTTTTTCGCCTTTTTTTATTTTTGTGACCAATATCACAGTTTTTTCCTGCTGGCAGTGCTGAGGTGATGTTGCGCAGGGTGTGATTCCCGCACAATCTGCCCGAAAATCAGCGGGCACAGACGGCAGGGATGCAGCAAAAAAAGTCTTGGTGGTTCTTTCCCTTGACAGGCGAATCGAACATCCCTATCCATTTAGAAAATGAATTTCATTTTTAAATAAGACGCAACGAAGGAGAATGTCATGAGTAAGGTACTGATTGTTTTTGGTTCCAGCACTGGCAATACGGAAAGCATCGCCCAGAAGCTTGAAGAACTGATTGCTGCTGGCGGGCACGAAGTCAAGCTGCTTAACGCGGCGGACGCCTCGGCAGAAAATCTGGCTGACGGCTACGATGCCGTGCTGTTTGGCTGCTCGGCCTGGGGCATGGAAGATCTGGAAATGCAGGACGACTTTTTGTCCCTGTTTGAGGAATTTGACCGCATCGGGTTGGCCGGCCGCAAGGTAGCCGCATTTGCTTCCGGAGATCAGGAATACGAACATTTTTGCGGCGCGGTGCCTGCCATTGAAGAGCGCGCCAAGGAACTGGGCGCGACCATCATTGCAGACGGGCTCAAGATGGAAGGCGATGCCTCCAACGACCCCGAAGCCGTGGCCTCGTTCGCCGAGGATGTGCTCAAGCAACTGTAAAAGTTTGCTGCGCACGGCGTTAAGCCTTTCGGCTGCGTCATATGGGCCCGCTGTGTTTCAGGTCAGTGTCATGTCTGCCCTGAAGCCAGAGGGCTTATTTCTTTGCGTTCATCGTGCAGCCTTCTCCGTTTTTCGTGCTCAGGCTGTACCGATGCGCAGACAAAACATTGCGCCTCTTGCCAAACCCTTACGTCGAGTGCAGAATTATTGTTCGCAAGAGCGAAACGTAGAGGACAAGCGAGGAGTTCATGGCAATTCTGGTTTGCGGCGGTGCCGGATATATCGGTTCTCACAATGTGCGCGCCCTTTTGGAGCGCGGCGAAACGCCTGTGGTGCTCGACAATTTTCTTACGGGGCATCGTGGTTCCGTTCCGCAGGATGTGCGTCTTTATTCCGGCGACATGCGTGATCCGGCATTGCTTGATGCCGTATTTTCAGAGCAGCCCATTGAGGCCGTGCTGCACTTTGCCGCCTGCTCCCTGGTGGGCGAGAGCATGGAGCAGCCTCTCAAATATTTTCAGAACAACATACATGGCATGATGGTGCTGCTTGAAGCCATGGCGCGCCACGGGGTGGACAAGATCGTGTTCTCGTCCACGGCTTCGGTCTATGGCGAACCTGATGTCGTTCCCATTCCTGAACACGCGCCTCTGCGTCCCACCAATCCCTATGGCGAAAGCAAGCTCGCCATGGAGCGCATGATGCACTGGGTGGGCAGGGCGCACGGCATACGCTCTGTTATTCTGCGCTATTTCAACGTGGCTGGCGCATGGCCTCAGGGCCTTATTGGCGAGGATCACAGGCCGGAAAGTCACCTTATCCCCATCATCCTTCAGGTGCCGCTGGGCAAAAGACCCCATGTCACCATTTTTGGCGATGATTATCCCACGCCGGACGGCACCTGCATTCGCGATTATCTGGATGTGATGGAGCTGGTTGACGCGCACCTGCGCGCCGTGGATTACCTGCGTAGCGGCGGCGGCAGCGAAGTGTGCAACCTGGGCAACGGCACGGGATTTTCTGTGCGGCAGATGGTGGAAGCTGCGCGCCGTGTGACCGGGCGCGATATTGACGTCAGCATCGGCGCTCGCCGCCCCGGCGATCCGGCGCGGCTGGTGGCCTCCGCCCAGCGCGCTGCCGAGGTGCTGGGCTGGACAGCCCGCGCTGATATAGACAGCATCATAGCCTCGGCCTGGAGCTGGCATTCGCGCAATCCAGAAGGTTTTGCCGAATAACACTCCGGGTTGCGCTGCAACTGTCTTGCGCCTGTCTGCTCTGTGGATGGGCGCTTTTTTGTACGGTGTGCCGGAAGGGCAGACCGTACATCCCCCTCGACATGATCGCCCTCGTGCTTATGTAAAACGTATGCGCTGCCTGCGCCGGGAGGAACCCATGCCCAGATCCGGACGAACGAGTTATCTCCTTATTTGTACATTCATGCTGTTGGCTCTGCTGCCGGGTCTGCCGCTGGCGGTCTTTGGAGCTTCGCCCTCAGCTTCGGAGGTTTCGATGCAAAACACGTATCCCATGCCGCCGCTTTCAGGCCTGGAGGCGGACGTACTGTTGCGCAAGGCCACAGAGCCGCCCTATACGGGCAAATATGTCAACAATCATGAGGCGGGCACCTATATCTGCCGCCAGTGCGGCATGCCGCTCTACCATTCGGACGACAAGTTCGAATCAGGCTGCGGCTGGCCAAGCTTTGACACGGCAGTGCCCGGCGCAGTGCGCCGTGTGCCCGATGCCGATGGCCGCAGGGTTGAGATTCTCTGCGCCAACTGCGGTGGGCATCTGGGGCATGTGTTTGAGGGCGAAGGATTCACAGAAAAAAACACGCGCCATTGCGTCAATTCGCTGTCCATGAGCTTTGCCTCTGCGGGCAGCGATGCGGAAAAAGCGGCTTTGGCGCGGTTGGCAGCCAAAAAGGAAACCTCCGCTGCCGGGGGCGCTCCGCTGGCGGCTACCGGGGCTTCAGGGCAGACAGCTGCCTCTGGAGGATGCACGGCCACAGCCATTGTGGCTGGCGGCTGCTTCTGGGGGGTGGAAGACGCTTTTCAGAAAATACCGGGTGTGTGTGAGGCTGTATCGGGTTATACTGGCGGTCATACGGCCAATCCTACTTACGAGGATGTGTGCCGGGGAGATACAGGCCATGCGGAGGCCGTGCTGGTGCGCTATGACCCCTCGCGCGTGAGTTACGAGCAGATTTTACGCCGCTTTTTTGAAATTCACGATCCTACCCAGCTCAACAGGCAGGGGCCGGATTGGGGCGAGCAGTATCGCTCGGCGGTCTTTTATCAGGGCGCGGAGCAAAAAGCTGTGGTCGAAAAGCTGGTGGCGCGCCTGCGGGAGCTTGGCTACAAGGTGGTTACGCAGGTTGCGCCTGCCGGGCCTTTTTATGAAGCCGAGGCTTACCATCAGGATTTTGCCCGCCGTACAGGGCGGGGCGTGTGCCACATGTCTGTGCCGCGCTTTTCGCAACGGGTGAATGGAAGCCCGGCTAAGTAAAAGGTTTGGTGAGGGCAGCGGCCCGCTATTTTCGGCTGCTGCACGCAGACAGGCCCGTTTCAGGTGGCGGAGCGTTTGCTCTCCCTGAAACGGGCCTGAATTTTTTTGAATCTTTGCAGCTACCGCAGAATCTGGGCAGTGGAGGCGCAGGGCAGGCCAAAGGCTTCGGCCACGCCAGCAAAGGTGCACTGCCCATCCACCGTATTGAGGCCGCGCTCAAGGGCGATATTCTCGCGGCAGGCGTTCTTCCAGCCTTTGTCCGCCAGCTCCACGGCAAAGGGCAGAGTGGCGTTGGTCAAGGCATAGGTTGACGTGACCGGCACGGCCCCGGGAATGTTGGCAACGGCATAGTGGATGACGCCGTGCTTTTCATAGGTGGGTTCGTGGTGGGTGGTGGGCCTGCCCGCCGTGGTTTCAAACGAACCGCCCTGGTCAATGGCCACGTCCACCACCACGCTGCCGGGGCGCATGGTTTTGATCATGGCTTCTGTCACCAGTTTCGGGGCCATGGCGCCGGGAATAAGCACGGAGCCAATAACAAGGTCGGACTCCTGAACAGCCCCGGCGATATTGTATTCGTTGGAAGCAAGGGTCTGGACGCGGGAAGAGAAAATGTCGCCCAGATAGCGCAGGCGGTTCAGATTGTTGTCCAGAATGGTAACTTCCGCGCCAAGGCCCATGGCCATCTTGGCGGCTTCCGTACCCACGGTGCCGCCACCTACGATGGAGACCCTGGCGCGCTGCACGCCAGCCACGCCGCCCAGCAGCATACCCGCGCCGCCTGCCTGTTTGGTCAGGATATAGGAACCCATCTGCACGGCCATACGGCCCGCAACTTCAGACATGGGGGCCAGCAGCGGCAGGCTGCGGTCCTTGGGCTGCACGGTTTCGTAGGCAAGGCCCACCACCCCGGAATTGAGCAGGGCATCGGTGAGTTCCTTGTCCGCCGCAAGGTGCAGGTAGGTAAAGAGCAGCAGGCCAGGGCGAAAATATTTGTATTCGCTGGGCAGTGGCTCCTTGACCTTCATGATCATTTCAGCCTTGGCCCATACATCGCCCACTGGCAGCATACTTGCGCCAGCCTTGGCAAATTCGTCATCGCCAATGCGGCTGCCAAGCCCTGCGCCGCTTTCTACCAGAACCTTGTGCCCGTGGTCAGTGAGCGTCTTGACCCCGGCGGGCGTGATGCCCACGCGGTATTCATCGGCCTTGATCTCCTTGGTGACGCCAATAATCATGGATAGTCCTCGCAAGCTTATGGTTGTGGCGAAACCGGCAATGCCGGTCACGCGGGGGCATGCTTCTTCCATGGTCTGGGGCGCAGGGGGGATGACGCCTTGCGGGCGGCCTGATCCGCCCGATATGAAACCGTATATTTTTTCCCGTTTATCAGCAATAAAATTGCGATGTTTTGCGGTGTCTTCTTACAGGCAATCGCACAAGGTGCGTTCCCGCAATGATTTGAGCCGGATGCCGCCGTTGAGGATTTCGCCCCGCAGTTCGCGCAGACGGCGATCCATATCCGGGGGAAGATTTTTGCCAGCCGCAGCCTTGAAAGGCTCCATGGAGGTAATGTCCACACCGCCGTTTTGCAGGTCGCGCACGAGGATTTCCTTGCCTGCAAAGTGGCCGGATGCCGTAGCGGCTATGATGTCGTACGCGGCCTTGTTGGGGTGCTTGAGGATGGAGGTGAGCACATGGCCGGGCAGCAGGTTGTCCTTGTCGGTGTTCAGACCCACGGCATAAGCGTTGCGCGCTTTAACCTCCTGCAAGGCTGGGCCGTTGCCCATGCCGCTTGCCAGCACCAGGATGTCCGCTCCCTGATCGAGCAGATTTTTCGCTGCGGCGCGGCCAGCCTCCGCATTTGCGAATGAGCCTGTAACCACGTTGACGACACGCACTTCAGGATCAATCACGCGCGCGCCCTCGGTGAATCCTCCCAGCAGGGAGCGCATGGCGGGGCAGTCCTCACCCGTTATCCAGCCAATAATCTTGCGTCCGCTTATGCCGGGCATGGCGGTCTGGCGCTCAAGCATGGCCGCAGCCGCCCCGGCAAGATAGGCAGCCTGCTCGTCGGCAAAGGTAACGGACATTATATTGGGCGCGCGGATGCCGGCATCAATGCAGCCAAACATGGTGCGGCGAAAGTTAGCGGCGTTGTTGCGCAGCACTTCGTGCAGGCCGTTGGAGGCCACCAGCACAAGATCATTGTTGCCCGCAGCCGTGCGGAGCATCTCCTGAAGCGCCGCCTCGTCGTAGCCCGGCTGGGCGGTGATCACAGAGGCCTTTATGCCCAGCTCGCGCTCGGCCTGCCTCAGGCCGTCAACAAGGCTGTCGTTCCAGTCGTTGTCGCCCGTGGGTGTTTCAAGCAACAGGGCCACGCGCAAGGGGCCTTGCGGCTTTTCGGCACCAGCGCAATGGGCGGGCTGAGAAAAGCCAAGGCAAAGGAAGAGCAGAAGTGTCAGCATAAGGGGCACGGGGCGGAGTGGGAACATGGATTTTCCTTGGAGTGAATGTGCGGGCAGTGGGAGCTTCTTTTTGGTTTTTTGGCAGGCAGACCACGCCTTTTTCGCCATGCGCAATATATCGCTGTGGCTTTTGCGGCGCAAGAACATCTGCTGGCAGGCACTGCGCAAATAAATACAAATTTTTTTATGTGTTTAATTTTTTAATAAGGTTGAACGCCGCAAATTATATCCATCCAGTTTAATTTAACTTATTTTGTTGTTGTCAGCAAAATTTATAGTTTGATTAATCAAACAACTTGGCGTACACACCTTGACTTGCGAATGTGAAATAAATAACGTGTTGCTTGTGAACAAAGTAACATGAAGCGCAGGATTGTTATTGCGATAATTCTGCTGAAATTATTGAAAATTATTGCAAGGAAGGTTCCCATGTCTGTTGATGCACAGCCCCGCTGGTTTGATGCCCAGGCCATTGGCACAGCTCTGGAAAGGGAAACAGCACCTGACGCCGCAGAGCTTCGGGATATCCTCAACAAGTCGCTCGAATTGCAGCCGCTGTCCATGGCGGAAACGGTCGCCCTCATGCGTGTGCAGGACGGCGTGGGCGTTGGCCGCATTATGGCAGCCGCCGATGAAGTCAAGCAAAAGGTTTACGGCGACCGCATTGTGCTTTCCGCACCCCTGCACATCTCCAACCACTGCGGCAGCGAATGCCTGTATTGCGCCAACCGCAAAAGCAACAAGGCCGTTGAGCGCAAGTACATGACCTCGCCTGAAATGCGCGAGGCAGCCCTCAAGCTCATCCGGCAGGGCCACAAACGTATTTTCCTTGTCAGCGGGCAGTTGCCCAATGCCGATATTGAATATCTGGCCGAGGCCATCAGCATCCTGTACACAGCCTTTGACGGCGTGGGGGAAGTGCACAGCGTCAACGTAAACGTGGGCGCTCTGGAATCGCACGAGTATGCCGCCCTGCTGGAATCGTATGTGGGAACCGTGCTGATCTATCAGGACACCTACCACGAGGCCAGTTATCGCGCGGCCCACATCTCTGGCCCCAAGAGTGATTACTACGCCCGGCTGAACGCCGCAGATGTTGCCTTTCAGGCGGGTGTGCCGGACGTGGGCGGCGGCCTGATGCTGGGCCTTGGCCCCTGGCAGTACGATCTGCTGGGCATTGTGCAGCATCAGGCGCACTTGCTGCGGGCCTATGACACCGGCTGCCGCACCCTGAGCCTGCACCGCATGCGTTGCGCCCCCGGCAGCAACATGCAAACGCCCTATCCTGTGAGCGATGCCGACTACCTGCGCTGTGTGGCCATTGCCCGGCTGGCGGTTCCTTACGCGGGCATCATCCTGACCACCAAGGAACCTGCGGGCCTGTGGCGCGATGGCTGTAGCGCGGGCGCTTCGCAACTGCTCACAGGCAGCGTTGCCAACCCCTACGGCAACTGGATTGACAATCCCGAGCACAAGGTTCCCTACCCCATTGGCGAAGACTGCCATGTGGATGAAGTGGTGCGTTTTCTGCTGGAAGAAGCCCGCCACCTGCCGTCATTTTGCGCGGCCTGCCCCCGGCTGGGGCGCACGGGCGAGGAGTTCCTTTCCATGGTGCGCGAGTGCGGCATGAAAAACCAGTGCGGCCCCAACTCTGCCGCGTCGTTCCTGGAATTTCTGCTGCACTACGCCACGCCCTACACGCGCATGATTGGCGAACAGCTGTTGGCCGAAAAAATGGACAGGATGACCACGGGTGAGCTTGGCGCGGCCAAAAGGCTGCTGACCAAGGTGCGCGCTGGCCGCATTGACGAATTCATCTAACAGAGCGCTTGCAGATAAAACCCTCAACGGCAAGCGTATTCTGTTGTTAACGCAAAAAGGCGGGCATAAAGCCCGCCTTTTTGCGTGTTGACAGCGTCAACACAATCGGAAATCAGGAGCCGGTTGCAGCTTTGCCGCACCGATGAGCGACTGGTTTCCGTGTATTCCGCCCGGCGGCTTTGCTGACGCTGGCGACGCAAATGCCGCAAAGCGGCGTTTGATCAGTATCAGTCGGGCATAAAGCCCGCCTTTTTGCGTGTTCGCGTTGTCAGGTTGTGTCAGCAGTCAGCTCAGCCCCGACCAGCCCCGCCGCCTAGGTAAAGAAAAACCAGGTCAGCAGAGCAAACAGCGGCACAAGAATGCCGAGCGACCACAGAATGTAGCCGAAAAATCCGGGCATACGCACGCCTTGATCTTCCGCAATGGCCCGCACCATAAAGTTGGGCGCGTTGCCTATGTAGCTGCATGCGCCCATAAAGACCGCGCCAGCGGAAATGGCCGCCAGAGTTTCGGGCATATGGTGCATGAGCGTTTGCGCATCACCACCAGCAGTATTGAAAAAGACCATGTAGGTCGGTGCGTTATCAAGAAAACTGGAAAGAATGCCCGTCAGCCAGAAGTACATGGCATTAACCGGCTGCCCATCGCGCGAGACCAGTTCCACCAGCGGGGCCAGCGCGCCTGAGGTTCCTGCCTTGAGAATGGCCATGGCCGGAATCATGCTGACAAAAATACCAAAGAACAATTGAGCCACTTCTTCAATGGGCCCCCACGTAAAGCCGTTCAGCTCGCGGCATCTGCGGCTGGTATAGCGCATGGAAAGCCACGCCAGGAAGAGCAGGGCGGCATCGCGCAGCACATTTTGCGCTTCCAACGGCACACCACCCACCGTGGCGATGGTTCCCAGCGGGAACAGACCGGAAAGCAGCACGGCAGTCACCACGCCCAGCAGGAACAGCAGGTTGATCTTGCCGTCCAGGCCGAGTTTTTCCTGGCTGGGCATTACCTGCCCCGGCTTCGCGGGCGCGGCTTCAGCAGGGTTGATCGGCGGTACGGGGCGGCCTTCCTTGTTATAAAGCACCATGTCCAGAACAAAATAGATTGCCAGCAGGGCCGTGGACAGGCTCAGGGTTTTCAAAAACAGGTGTGAGGTAGTCCAGAAAAAGTCCACGCCCTTCAAAAAACCCAGAAACAGCGGCGGGTCGCCCAGAGGCGAGAGGGAACCGCCGATGTTTGCCACCAGAAAGATGAAAAATACCACAGAATGCACGCGGTACTTGCGGTGCGCATTGGCCCGCAGCAACGGGCGCACAAGCAGCATGGCTGCCCCTGTGGTGCCCATCCAGCTTGCCAGCACGGTTCCTATGGCGAGGATTCCCAGATTCACTGGCGGTGTGCCTGTGAGGGAGCCTTTAAGGCGTACCCCGCCCGCAACCGTGTACAGCGAAAAAAGAAGTACAAGAAAGGGCACGTAATCCAGCAGGATGATGTGGCAGAATTCATAGAAGGTCACGCCGGGGCCATAGGCCGCAAGGCATGGGACAAGAAAGGTGAGCGCCCAGAAAATGGAAATCTTGCCCCGGTGATGTTCCCAGAAAATATGGGCGGTCAGCGGCAATATGGCTATGGAAAGCAGCATGCCCGCAAAAGGGATGATCCACCATGCGGAGAGGGTGCCGGGAACTGTGAGATGGTCGGCGGCGGCAAGAGCCGTGTAGGGAGTAAGCAGCAGTGCGCTCAGAGCATATGCAGAGAGGCGGAGTAGATTCATGTTGCTCCTGAAAAAAAGTGAATGGATTGCAGGCCAATAAGGAAAATAGGCCAAGACTAGTGTGTTGAATATACCCTAATTGGCATTGTCCGTCCATCCCGGCAGATCGGCGCACTTGCCTGAAAGGCCGTTTTCTGCCACACAAGGGCAGCAATCAATTACAATGTGTAAGGAATCAGCCATGCCCAAAGAACCTACGGCACGGCGCAAGGCCCGCTTTCTGGAAGTGCTGAGTCACCGCCAGCCGGACCTTACGCTGGTGCTTGCCAATATTCACGACCCGCACAACGTTTCGGCCATTTACCGCTCGTGCGATGCCTTTGGCGTCAGCCGTGTGCACCTGTATTACACCAATACGGCTTTTCCCGCGCTGGGACGCAAGACCTCTGCTTCTGCCCGCAAGTGGGTGGAAAGCGTGCGCCATAAAACCAGCGAAGACATGCTTGCCGACCTGCGCGGTCAGGGCATGCAGGTGCTTGCCACTTCGTTTACAGAAAAGGCCCGCCCCATGCGGGAATGGGATTTTACACGCCCCACGGCGGTGATTATGGGCAACGAGCATAGCGGCGTTGAGCCGGAACTGCTGGCCGCCGCCGATGGCGAGCTGTACATACCCATGTACGGCATGATCCAGAGCTTCAACGTGTCTGTGGCTTCGGCCATTATTCTTGCAGAAGCAGCCCGCCAGCGCGAGGCCGCAGGCATGTACGCCACCCCGCGCTTTGATGAGGCAACTCTCGCAACCCGTCTTGGGGAGTGGCTGGAAAAATAGCGATAGCCCGAACTGGCCGATATCCGGCCACGAAAGCCCGGGCCGCCCGCGCGGCGTATGCGGGCGATACTTCGGGCTTCCGCCGCATGTAACTATTCGCCAATGAATAGTCATGAACAATCCCGCGCTGATCTGTCAGGCCTATGCCTTTGCCACCGTTGTGCTGTGGTCAACCGCCTATGTGTACACCAAGGTTGCGCTGGCATTTTTTACGCCAGGCCCGCTGGGCCTTGTGCGGTGCGCTGTGGCGTCGCTGGCCTTTGTTGGCGTTCTGCTGGCAAGGGGCAGAGGGCGCGGGGGATTTTTTGTTCCTTCTGTCCGGCATCTGCCCCTGTTTGCGGCGTCAGGGCTGAGCGGTTTCACGCTGTATCTGCTGGCCTTCAATGAGGGTTCCATCACCCTCAATCCCACCACCAACTGCATTGTCATTTCCACAGCACCCATTCTGACGGCGGCGCTGGCGCGTCTGTTTTTCAGCGAGCGTTTGCCCGTGCTGCGCTGGCTTGCGCTTGCGCTGGCATTTGGCGGCGTAGTGGTGATGAACGGCGGCGGGCGCGGATTTATGCTGGCTCCCGGCATGGGCTGGGTGCTGGTGGCCGCAGTGCTCATAAGCCTGTACAATATTACGCAGCGCACATTGTCGCGGCACTACGGATCCATGGAAATCGCGGCCTGGAGTTTTTTTGCGGGTACGCTCTTTTTGCTGTACTGCCTGCCGCAAACCGTGGCCCAGGTACAGGCTGCGCCCGCCAGCGCGCTCTGGCTTGCGCTTTTTCTGGGGATTTTCCCCAGCGCGGCTGCCTATCTGCTCTGGACAAAAGCTCTTGCCCTTGCCCCGCGCACAAGCCTTGTGACCAACTACATGTTCCTGACGCCCTTTTTGTCCATGCTGCTTGATTTCGTGGTGACGGGCGGCCTGCCGGAGGCCTCCACCTTTGCGGGGGGAGCGATTATCATGGGGGCTTTGGTGCTGTTCAGCCTTGCGGGCAGGAGGGGCTAATTGCGTTTTTGCCTTCTGGCAACGTGAGAGAATAAAATAGCCATGTAGCTGTTGCCGCCACGCTGACTTTTTACACAAAATCAAGGCCCGTTTCCGCTGGATATCTTCCGGCAGAAACGGGCCTTTCCCTTGCGGGAACCCAACCCTGATTTTTATGTTGAGCCGCTAATCAGCCTGCGGCTGCACCAGCTTTTCAAAACTTTTGCCATTCCACTGAAAGCTCACGTCATTGTCTACCGGAACATGGGCCATGCCCGTACTGGTCCAGAACATGGGCTGCGCCTTGAGACCGCCGAGGCCAAGGCAGATCATGACCGTAGCCTGAACATCGGGCGGCATTTTGCGCCCCGGGGCAAAAAAGGCGCTTATGTCCGGCTCTTGCGGGGTGTCCACTGGCACGGCGCGCCCAGAGGTGTCAACCCGCCACAACTCAAGGGTGCATACTGCGCCGCCCAAGGTGCCGAATGCGGCGAGCACGGAGCCGTCCGTAGCGTTGCGGAACAGGCGCAGGGCAACGGCTGTATCTCTGAACGGCATGGAGGCGAACACCAGAACGTCCTCCGTTTCTCCGGCGATCTCCCAAAATTCCGAATGCCCGGCAGAAAGCAGTTTCTGCTTTTCCTGTGGGCTCAGACCTTCAGGAGTGTTTTCAAAAATACTTTCGGGCAGCAGTGCAAAGATACTGCGGGCAGTGACTTCGCTTTCGGCGGCCTGCACAGAATCCGACAGTGCGGCAAGCAACAGAACAATCAGTAAACAGTGTATATGACGCGGCATACATCCTCCCGCAGACAGATGGTTGCAGAAACAGACGTGCTGTAAAAATTTTTATACCGCTTTCAGCAAGGCTTGTCCATGCACGCAGGCAAAGGATTGCGCGATACGGGGTGGTTGGGGGCTGAGGGGGCATTTTGCAGCGGCGGGGGCGCGCAAAAATACGCAGGCTCTGCCCTTGCCAATGCCCCTTGGGCCGCTTACATATGCTTTCATGAACACAAGCAAGCCCTGCATCCACATCGAAAAGGCCCGCCAGCACAATCTCAAAAACATCAGCCTGGACATCCCACGCGACGAGCTGGTGGTGATTTGCGGCCCGTCAGGTTCCGGCAAATCGACCCTCGCCTTCGATATCGTGTACGCCGAAGGCCAGCGCCGCTATGTGGAATCGCTGTCTGCCTACGCCCGCCAGTTCTTGCCCCAGATGGACAAGCCGGATGTGGAAAAGATCGAGGGGCTTTCGCCCGCCATATCCCTTGAACAGCAGAGCGTTTCGCGCAACCCGCGTTCAACCGTGGGAACGGTCACGGAAATTTACGACTTTTTGCGCGTATTTTTTGCCCGGCTTGGGCGCATGTATTGCCCCCAGTGCGGGCGGCCCATCGAGGCCCGCGCCGCTGATGAAATCATTGGCGATATCATGGCCCTGCCGCAGGGCACCAAGTTTATGGTCATGGCTCCGCTGGTGGAACTTCAGAAGGGTACACATCAGGACAAGTTCAAAAAGCTCAAGGCCGAAGGCTTTGCCCGCGTGCGCGTCAACGGCGAGTTTTATACGCTGGACGATGTGCCCACGCTGGACAAGAACAAGAAGCACTCCATTGATCTGGTGGTTGACCGCCTGGTGAACAAGGAGGGCATTCGGGGGCGTCTGGCGGATTCGGTTGAACTGGCCCTGCGCTACGGCGAGGGCCGACTTGTGCTGCACGAGCCGGACAAGGCCGCCGCGGGGCAGGAGGCAGACACCGTGCATTCCACAACCTCGGTATGTGCACACTGCCGTATTTCGCTGCCCGCGCCCAGCCCGCAGCTGTTTTCGTTTAACGGGCCGCAGGGCGCCTGCCCGCGCTGCGTGGGCCTTGGCGGCGTGGATTATTTTGAGCCGCGCCTTATTGCGCCCAACATGGGCCTTTCGCTGAACACGGGCGCACTGTTGCCCTGGGCCACGGACAAAATGTTCAGCCGCTATGAGGACTCCCTCAAGGCTCTGGGCAAGCGCTTCAAATTTCAGCTTTCCACACCGCTGGAGCAGTTTAGCGAAGATGCGCTTTCCGCTCTTTTTTACGGCGAGGATGAACAGGGCCGCCCCGCGCGCGCCTCGCTGGGGCTGCGCCGCAACTGGATGGGCGGCAGCGTTGCCCTTGGCGCGGGCGGCGATTATCAGAGCGAGCATTTTTCTGACGCACTGCGCACGCAGGGGCAGGTGGGCGTGAGCGAAAAACGCTGGCCCGGCGTTATTCCTCTGCTTGAAAGCGGCATGCAGTACGGCGATGCCTGGCGCGAGGCCCTGTCTCGTTATCGGCAGACCATGGACTGCCCGGACTGCCACGGAGCGCGCCTGAACACCAACGCGCTCTCCGTGCGGGTGGACGATCTGAATATCGCGCAGTTCTGTAACCTTTCGGTTGAGCGCGCGCTGAAATGGCTGGAAAAACGCGAATTTACGGGGCGGCATGTTGTCATTGCCGAACCGCTCATGAAGGAACTGACCCACCGCCTGTCGTTCATGCGCAGCGTGGGGCTTGAGTACCTTTCGCTGGGGCGCTCCATGTCCACGCTTTCGGGCGGCGAGGCCCAGCGCATCCGTCTGGCATCGCAGCTCGGTTCGGGCCTTGTGGGCGTTACCTACGTGCTGGACGAGCCTTCCATCGGCCTGCATCCGCGTGACAACGAGCGGTTGCTGGGAACCCTGCGTTCACTTCAGGCGCGCGGCAATACCGTGCTTGTGGTGGAACACGACGAGGCCACCATCTGCGCGGCGGATACGGTCATTGAGCTTGGCCCCGGCTCCGGCTCGCAGGGCGGCGAGATCATGTTTCAGGGGCGGGTGGACGACCTGCTTGGCAATGCGGATACCCTCACGGCCCGTTACCTGCGTGGCGACGACGTGATCGCCCTGCCGGACGAGCGGCGCGAAGGGCAGGGGGCGCTGGTCATGCACGGCATCACCACCAACAACCTGCGCAATATTGATTGCCGCATCCCTCTGGGCGTGCTCACCTGCGTGACCGGGGTTTCCGGCTCCGGCAAGAGTTCGCTGGTGGTGGATACGCTCTACAAGCATGTGGCCCTCAACCTTGGCCTGCGCGTGGATCAGCCCGGCACCATCGGCGGGCTGGAATACGAGAAAGGCTCCGCGCCTGTGGAGCGCATTGTGGCCATTGACCAGACGCCCATTGGCCGCACGCCGCGTTCCAACCCCGCAACCTACACCAAGATTTTTGACGAGATTCGCAATATTTTTGCCATGACTCAGGACGCCCGCAAACGCGGCTACAAGCCGGGGCGTTTCAGCTTTAACGTGCGCGGGGGCCGTTGCGAGGTCTGCGGCGGCGACGGGCAGATTCGTGTTGAAATGCACTTCTTGCCCGATGTGTATGTGACCTGCGACGTGTGCAAGGGCAAACGCTATAACCACGAAACCCTTGAAGTGCGCTACAAGGGGCTGAACATCGCCGAGGTGCTCGACCTTACCGTGCATCAGGCCCGCCAGCTTTTTGAAAACTATCCCTCGCTGGAGCGCCGCCTTGCCGTGCTGGAAGAGGTGGGGCTGGAATACCTGCGGCTGGGGCAGCCCGCCACAACGCTCTCGGGCGGCGAAGCCCAGCGCATCAAGATTTCGCGCGAGCTTGGCAAGCGATCCCTGCCGGGAACCATGTACATTCTTGACGAGCCGACCACGGGCCTGCACATGCACGAGGTGGGCAAGCTCATCAAGGTGCTGCATGCGCTGGTGGACAGGGGAGCCAGCGTGGTGGTTATCGAGCACAATACAGACATGATTCTGGCATCCGACCATGTGCTGGATATGGGCCCCGGCGGCGGCGAAAACGGCGGACAGATAGTTTCTGCCGGAACGCCCGAGGCCATCGTTGCCGACCCAAATTCCGTCACCGGGCGTTTCCTCATGCAGGAGCGGCTGGACAGGCTCAAGCGGCGTAAATAGGCAGAATTGTCTTGCGATATATGCAAAAAACCCGGAGAAATCCGGGTTTTTTGCATATATTGTCAGCGGGTGCGGGGAGCAGGCAAACGGGATGCTTGGCATGTAAAAGCCCCGGCACAGGGTACAGGCCGGGGCCGGGGCTGAGCCGGTTCGCACTCTGCCAACATGACGAACCGGAGGAGGGGGCGTGCGGGGTCGGAAGCCTTGGCTTTGCTCTCTACTTTTTGGGGTCAAATTTCAGTCGTTTGCTTTCAAGGCGCTGGGCTTCGGCCTCGTTGGGAGTGCAGCCGCAGGAGCTTTTTTTGTCATCTCCGCAGCCTCCATCGCAACAGCCGCATTTGCCCTTGCTGACCGCCGTATAAACCCTGCGACCAAAGTAATATGCAGCCGCAATTATGCACAATATGACGATAATCAGTTGAATATCCATGTCTTCACCTCTTGTTTCCCCCAGAGTGCCTTGCGGCATAGGGAGGATGTGCACGTAGTCTGCCCTTGTAGAAAATGAATGTCAACTTCATTTGAAAGGGCCATAAAAAAAATTTGTCTGTGCGGAAAGCTTACCCCCATTCACAAAGGAATAAAAAAGGGCTGCCCAAGGGCAGCCCGAAAAAATCGCTAAAGTTCAACCCGTGGGCCTTAGTCGTCCTTGGCGGCTTTGTCGCGGCAATCCTTGCAGATGCCGTACAGGTTGTGCACATGGCCGCGTAGCTTGAAGCCGTATTTTTCGGCCATTTCGCGCTGGAGTTTTTCAATGCGCGGATCGCAAATTTCCACAATCTTGCCGCAGTCAAGGCAGACAAGGTGGTCGTGATGGCTGTCCGGCTTGGCAATTTCGTAGCGGGTGATGCCGTCGCTGAAGTGGATTTCCATGGCAAGGCCCGCATCGCAAAGCAGCTTGAGCGTGCGGTATACGGTGGTCTGACCGATGCCGGAATCGCGTTTGATCACGTGCTGATAAAATTCTTCAAGCGAGTGGTGCCCGGGCAATTCAAAAAAAGCTTCGGCTATGATACGGCGCTGGGATGTGGTGTTCAGGCCTTTGCGGCTCATGAAATCCAGAAATTCCGAAAGACCGGCATTATTTTGTTGTGTTGTCATATATATGCCCACCCCCGAATAACAAGTGTGCGTTTGTTAAAACTGTCGATGCGGCCAAGGCTTGCAGTCGCCAGCATGTAGGGTACCTTTTGGCCTAAAAAATGGCAAAAAGCAATGCAGCGGCTAAAAGGCGGTAGCGCACTGTTTTACTGCCCTGCAAGCTATGGTAGGGTTGTGGCGCGTGGAGAGCAAGGGCGTGTGCGAAAAAAAAGAGATTTTTCAGCCGTAATTTCTTGACAGAGTAAATAGGATTGAATACTGTTTTCAAAACAAGGTTGCAGCAACCTCTGCCGGAGCGTCACGCTTCGCCATAAGGATACAATCATGGGAAATCTCATCAATAAAGCGGTTGAACCTTTCAACGTAAAGGCTTTTCACGGTGGCGAGCTGAAAACGGTTACCGAAGCAGATATCAAGGGCCACTGGTCCGTCTTCTTTTTCTATCCTGCTGACTTTACCTTTGTGTGCCCCACGGAGCTGGAAGACCTGGCCGACAACTACGAGCAGTTCAAAAAGCTCAATTGTGAAGTCTATTCCGTCTCCACCGACAGCGCCTTTGTGCACAAAGCCTGGGCCGATGCCTCGCCCAGCATCGCCAAGATTCGTTATCCCATGCTGGCAGACTGCGCCGGAACGCTCTCCAACGCGTTCGGCGTCATGATTGAAGGCGCAGGGCAGGCCTTGCGCGGCAGTTTTCTGGTAAATCCCGATGGCGTCATCAAGGCCTATGAAATCCACGACACGCCCATTGGCCGCAATGTTGAAGAATTGCTGCGCAAGCTGGAAGCCGCGCAGTTTGTGGCCGAACACGGCGATCAGGTTTGCCCTGCCCGCTGGAAGCCCGGCAGCGCCACCCTTAAGCCCGGCCTTGATCTTGTAGGCAAGATCTAGGCAGATTTTTTCCACACGCAGACACAACGCCTTTCCCTTTCTCTTCCTCCAATGCCCTCCTCAGGCAACCCCGCTGAAAGAGGCCAGCACGCAAGTGTTGGCCTCTTTTGACGTGTGGGCTTTGCCGCGCTTCGGCTGAAGGAAGGAAAGGCTGGAGGGAGTTCGATGGGTTGGGTGAGCCTGTCGAGCGTATTTACGCAAACCCGACTTTTTTGGCCTGCCGGCGTTAAAATCCTGTTTTTGATGCTCACGTACTTGAGTACGCTGCGCTCAAAA
>NZ_CABSIF010000022.1 GCF_902477725.1 uncultured Desulfovibrio sp.
CGCGTCCCCATCGTCTAGCCGGCCCAGGACAACGGCCTTTCACGCCGTCGACAGGGGTTCAAATCCCCTTGGGGACGCCACTTGAGAATCAAGGGTTACATCGAAAGATGTAACCCTTTTTTCGTACGCCCGCTACAGGCTGTGGCCCTTACGGCCAGCTTTCTTTACGCACTGGTTAGCGGCGCTGTCTGCCTGACTCTTCACGGCCCTACACCAAAGACGGGGGCAAGCCCCTTTAACGGACAGTTTTTCCGAAGGATTTCGACACTGTTTCTCACGTTGAGGTACGCCACGAGAGCCCACAGGGCACCTGTGCGAGATTTACTGGCGGAAGTGTGAAAACACGGCGTGAATATGTGTCCTCAGCAAGGACGCCCTGAGCCGCATGGAGGACAGAAATAGATAGGCCAACGCAATCAAGGCTGCTGCTGGACGTCTCAAGGTCGTTATCCCCTGCAAGGCTTTTGGTATTTTAGCTTTTACTAAAAACCTTTATCTCAGGGCGTTACTGCTTGGCAGCCTTCTCCACCAATGTATAATTTGTGCTGCGCCCGCCGCTCTCGCCTTGCCGCAAAATGCCATATCCCATCAATCCCCGAATATCCCGTAAGGCGGTATCCGGAGAACACTTTGCCAGTTCTGCGTATTTGCCGCTGGTCAGCTTTCCCTCAAATTCGACCAACAGGCGGTTGATGATAGCTCGCTGTCGTTCATTGAGCGGGTACTGATTGGCATATTGCCACACATGAGCCTTGCGGAAGACTATGGCCAAAGTTTCATCGGCTCCATCAATAGCCCGCCCCAGGCAGCCAAGGAACCAGTTCAGCCAAGGCGTGATATCCAAGCCGCCCTTTTGGGTACGTTCCAAGATATTGTAATGTTCCTTGCACTCCCGCTCGATCTGGCCGGACATGCTGTAAAAGCGTTGCGGACAGTCGTCGGCCCGCGCCAGGGCGCAATCTGCAATGGCACGAGCTATGCGCCCGTTACCATCCTCAAAAGGGTGGATAGTCACAAACCAGAGGTGCGCTGCTACCGCCTTCATTACAGGGTCAAGCTGCAACGGCGCATTGAACCACTCCAGAAAGTGGCTCATTTCCGTATCAAGGCGTTCTGCCACCGGGGCTTCAAAATGAACCTTCTCATGGCCGATGTAGCCGGAGACAATTTGCATGGGCCCGGCTTCTGGCTTGCGCCTCGCGCCCACGGTGATCGTCGTGATGCCCCGAATCCGATAGGAAATAGCGCCGCATGCCAGCCAAACAGCCGTTCCGCTGTAAGCGGTTCAGCATAGCGCTGTGTTGCGTCCAGCATCATTTCCACAACGCCTTCCACGCTTCTGTTCGGGGGCATCAGGGCGCCAATATCAAGTACAAGCCTTCGAGCCAGCGAAGAGCGCACCTGAGCCACATCAAGGGATTCCCCCTCAATGGCGCTCGACTTCACCACATCCAGGGTCAAAGTCTCCAAGCCAGCCTCTGCGCGGATGGAGAAGCCAAGGGCACTCATCCGGCCCAAGAGCAAGCCCTGCTTGTGGCGAATGGCGGCAAGCTGTTCAGCCAGCGTTGCAATGTCCCACTGAAATGTCGGCCAGTCTGGACTTTCGTGAATATAGCGCATAATCGCCGTACCTTTTGCGGAGAATACGGCAGAGATTCTCCGCAAAAGCAATATTCGTCGTAATTTTTGTCGTAATTTTTGCGGTGAATATGCGGCTCAAACGCCGCATCTTATTTAGAGGATGTCGCCAGCAGATGTATGGCGGCATACATGACGACCTAGATGTTACGTTCGTCGTATTACTCCACGGCAATCCACAGCATGCTCAGTTCCGCACTGCGCCCTATCGGGTGGGGGAACAGTTGTCACCCCGTGTCCTCTGCCAAGATAGAAATGCAGTTCCATGAAGCAGACTGCAACCGCCCATTATTGTCTCATTTTTCGCTTTGAAGGGGATTGCGACTCGGAATCCGAGATAACGTTGCGTGCAGGAAAATATTTCAGGAAAGGAATAGTGAAGATATCCAGACATATTCAGTAGTTTCGGCCGGATTCGAGAAGGAGTGTTTATTCACAAATATTTTTGCTTGTGGCATAAATGCATCTACCCATACTTTGCCCACCGACTGCGGATTGAAGTTTGCAGGTGCAGAAAAAAGAGTCGGTTGCTATGGAATGATCGCCGTACAAAGCCAGGAGTATCTCATGAACAGTATCAAATGGCTGTTTATGGTACTGACCACCGCGATATTTCTGGCGGCCAGCGCACTGGCCGTAGCCGTCGATCAGGCTCAGAGTCTTGGGCTGACGGATGATGAAAGGGCTTGGCTACAAGATCATCCCGTTATCCGCGTAGGGAATCAAACCAACTTGCCACCTTTCGATTTTGCCGTCGGGGACCGGCCGCAGGGCTACAGCATCGATCTGATCAACCTGCTTGCCCAGCGCATCGGGTTCAAAGTGGAATATGTCACCCGGCCGACCCGGGAAGAGCTTCTACAACTGTTCAAGCAGGACTATCTGGACCTGTTGCATTCGCTTTATCGCACACCGCAACGAAAAGAACTCGGCATCTTCTCCGAGCCCTACTTTCGCATGAAGCAGGTATTTGTCACGCGCAAGGATGACGCGAACATTTCCGATTTCCAGCAGTTGAACGGCAAGACCGTCGCGACCGGTAAGACGTGGGCGGACTCGGAATTTTTGGCGACACAGTACCCCGGCATCAAACGTCTCTTCCGCGACAGCGTCGAGCAGATGCTGGAGGCCGTGTCGAACGGAGATGCCGATGCCGCGGTTCAAGGGGATGGAGTTGCCGAGTACTGGCTGCGGAGACGAGGATTTACGGACCTGAAGATTTCCGCCTGGGCCAAGGGATTCGACAAGGGAAGGCCTCAATCTTTTTACTTCATGGCGCATAAGACCGCTCCGCAGTTGGTCTCCATACTCGACAAGGCGCTGGCCTCGGTGACACCCGGCGAGTTGCAGGAATTACAAACCAAGTGGTTCGGCTCCGGCGCCGTCAGCGAAACGACACCCGAGGTCAAACGCATCGACCTGACCGAGGAACAACAGGACTACCTTCGCCGCAAGGGGTCGATCAGGATGTGTTCCGCGCCGTCGACCCCGCCCTTTGCCCAGATTACCAGCGACGGCGTCCATCAAGGAATCGCCGCCGATATCATCTCGAAATTGGCGAACCTCATCGGCACGGAGATAACCCTGGTCCCGACCAAGACGTGGAACGAATCGATCGAATTCGTCAAGTCCCGGCGATGCGATATTCTTTCCTATGCCGGGATGACCGAACAGCGGAAAGAGTTCCTGGATTTCACCACCCCTTATCTTTCCATGCCCATTGCCGTCGTGACCCGGAACGATCAACCCTTTATCGTCTCTTTAAAACCATTTTTAAATGAATCCTTTGGCGGTATCAGGGAAACGACCTATGTCGCGGCCTTCAAGGCGCAGTATCCGACGGCCCACATAACAGAATTCGATAACAGTCTCGAAGGGTTGCAACAAGTCAGAATGGGAAAGTTGTTCGGCTTTGTCAGCGCGTTGCCCATCGTCGCCTACCAGATCCAATCTCATGCGCTTCTCGATCTCAAAGTGGCCGGACAACTGGACGAAAAATTCGAGATGTCGGTGGCGACACGCAACGACGAGCCGCTGTTGGGCAGCATTTTCCAGGCCGCGATCAATGCCCTACCCCAGGAGCAACGCCAGGAGATCCTCAATAGATGGCTCGCCGTCCGCTACGAGCAAGGCTTCGATTATGCCCTGATGTGGAAAATCGGACTTGCCGTCGCAGTTTTGTTCGCGGGCGTTCTGATCTGGAATCGACGGCTAGCCACGCTTCACGCCCGGATTGCCGCGCAGAATGCCGAACTGGCCATTGCCGCCGCTGCCTTCAACTCCCAGGAAGGCATGATTGTGACAGACCCGGATAAAGTGATCCTGCGCGCCAATCAGGCATTCCTGGAGATCACCGGCTATCGAGCAGAAGAAGTGATCGGCCGAACACCTCGCTTGTTTTCATCCGGGCGTCACGATGCGGCGCTTTACCGGGCCATGTGGGACGCCATAGACCATGCCGGCAGTTGGCAGGGAGAAATCTGGAATCGCCGCAAGAATGGCGATCTTTATGCCACCTGGCTTACCGTCTCGGTGGTCAGGGACGAAAAGGGAAACGTCACCAATTACATCGGCACACAATTCGACATCACCGAGCGCAAGAGAACCGAGCAGGCGCTGGCCGAAAGTGAAGCCCGATTCCGAAGGTTCTTCGAGGATAATGGCTCGGTCATGTTGCTGGTCGATCCGTCGAACGGGGAGATCATCGCCGCAAATCGCGCCGCGTCGGCCTATTACGGCTATGCGCCGGAACGTTTGACGGGAATGAACATCAATCAGATCAATATACTGCCCCCCGAGGAGGTCGCGCTCGAATACCAGCAGGCGCTTCGCGAGGAACGCTACTATTTCGACTTCCGTCACCGGCTCGCTTCCGGCGAGGTCCGCGATGTCGAGGTCTATTCCACGCCGGTGGAATTCGACGGCAGGCCCATCCTCTCGTCCATCGTCCATGACATCAGCCAGCGTAAGGCGGCCGAGGCCAGATCACGGCGTCTGGCCAATCTCTACGCGGCGTTGAGCCAGTGCAATCAGGCGATCGTACACTGCGCCAGCGAAGTCGAACTGTTCCCGAAGATCTGTCGCTGCGCGGTCGATTACGGCTTTGCGAAAATGGCCTGGATCGGCTTTGTCAACGAGGAGGGCTCGCTGGTCGAACCGGTCGCCTCGTATGGCGACGACACGGGGTATCTGGATGATCTGTCGATTCCAATGGATGTGGGGAACCCGCTTTCGAGGGCACCTGCCACCACCTCAATCCGCGATGATCAGGCAATATGGTATCAAGATTTCGCCCGTGATTTAGAGATCGGTCCCACCTCGCAATCTTGGCATGAACGCGCGGCGAATGCCGGAATTCACGGGCTGGCCTCTCTCCCGTTACATCGCGCAGGTTCTGCGGTCGGGTGCCTTGTCATCTACGCCGACACGGTCGATGCCTTCGATGAGGAGGCCCGCAAGCTTTTGATCGAAATGGCGATGGATATCAGTTTTGCGCTGGGCAATTTCGCCCGCGAGGCAGAGCGACAGCAATCGGCGAAGGCGCTGAGCGCCAGCGAAGCCCGCTATCGTCTCGTTTTCAAGACCAGCCCGAACGCCATCGCCATCAACCGTCTGGACGATGGGGCTTATGTCGAGATCAACGACGGATTTATCAACATGACGGGCTTTGGCCAAGATGACGTTCGGGGGCGCACGTCCTTCGACATCGATATCTGGGGCGATCCCGAAAGTCGCGTGTATCTGGTCGAACGACTGAAGCAGGATTCAATCTGCCAGAACGTAGAGGCCCAATTCAGGAAAAAGAATGGGGAACTACTTTGGGGTTTGATGTCTGCGTCGGTCATCGAACTCGATGGTGAACGCTGCATTCTTTCCGTCACACGGGATATTACCGACATCAAGATGGCCGAAGAGGAGATCAAGACCCTCGCATTTTACGACCCGTTAACGCATCTGCCCAATCGACGACTTTTGATGGACCGCCTGCAGCAAGCTCTCGCCCTTTCCACCAGGGACGGGTGCAAATGCGCCTTGTTGTTCGTAGATCTCGATAACTTCAAGACCCTGAACGACAGCAGTGGCCATGCCATCGGCGACCTCCTTTTGCAAGAAGTCGCCGCGCGTCTTGTCGCCAGTGTGCGCGAGGCCGACACCGTGGCCCGACTGGGCGGAGACGAATTCATTGTGCTCATCGAACAGTTGAGTGAATCTATTGAAGAGGCGGCGAAACAGGCCGAGGGAGTCGGCGAGAAAATCCTTGCCGCCATCAATAACCCTTATCAGCTTGCCGACAGAGAATACCGAAGCACGACCAGCATCGGCATCGCCATGTTCGGGGGGCAGCATGAGAAAACGGACAAGCTTCTGATGCAGGCCGACATCGCGATGTATCAGGCTAAGGCTGCAGGACGCAATGTGATACGCTTTTTTTCGCCTGACCTCCAGAACATCCTCGATTCCCGTGTGGAGACGGAAAATGATTTGCATCTGGCCATCGAAAGAGAACAATTCTCTCTTCATTACCAACCGCAATGGGATCATGGCAGCCTTGTCGGTGCCGAGGCGCTGATACGTTGGAACCATCCGGAGCGGGGCGTGGTGACGCCGGGAGACTTCATTCCCCTGGCCGAGGAAACCGGGTTGATCCTGCCTTTGGGGCAGTGGGTGCTGCAAACCGCCTGCCGTCAGATTGCGGCTTGGCGTGACCAGCCGGACATGGCCCATCTCACGCTCGCGGTCAATGTCAGCGCCCTCCAGTTCCGGCAGCCGAACTTCATCGATCAGACGGTTACGACGCTGGAGCAAACTGGGGCCGACCCTCAGCACCTCAAGCTTGAGCTCACGGAAAGCATGCTGGTGGACAACGTCGAAGACGTCATCGCCAAGATGTTGGCTCTGCGGTCCCGTGGCGTGACGTTCTCGCTGGACGATTTCGGGACCGGCTACTCGTCGCTGTCCTACCTGAAACGCCTGCCCTTGGACCAGGTGAAGATCGACAGATCGTTCGTCAAGGATCTGCTGACGGACGCCAATGACGCGGCCATTGCCCGAACCATTGTCGCCTTGGGACAGGCCATGGGTCTGTCGGTTATTGCCGAGGGCGTGGAAACCGAAGCTCAGAAGGGCTTCCTCACCAGCTTGGGCTGCAAAGCCTTTCAAGGGTTCCTTTTCGGGCGGCCAATGCCCATTGATGAGTTTCAAGCGCTGGTTCGGTGCTGAGTTGTGTGACGCGACAGGAAGTTAGTAATAGTAATAATAATTATTTCGATCGAGCACAGCCGCCGTTTCTCGGTAACTAGACTGGGACGGTGATTGAATTATGTAGGAAGTGGTTTGGGGGGGCAGGATTTGAACCTACAACCTCCAGGCTTTAAGCACATGTGCTCTTCCGTAGGAAGGTTAAAAGGGTGGGAGTGTCCAGAATTTTTCGCACATTTTGTAGCAGCCAGTTGGTAAAGCATGGTTTCGTATTGAGCCGCTGGTACTCACGCCAATGGCTACAAGCACTGATACGTTTTGTACTTCGCCACCCCAAGAGCATTTCAGCCATATCCCATCCACAAAAATGTACGGGGATTTTGGTTCAAGGGGCCGGTTGCGCCATTCCTCAACCCGCTCAAAAATCTTCTGATGCAAGTCGCTTATTGTGCTTGGGCTGACTCGACTGCCCCAAAGAGCCTCGGTAATGTCCTCTATACAGACCCTCTGGGTACGCAGGGGCCGCGTATCAAAGGCAGGTCAAACAACAGCAAAAGGCCGTCACAGCTCCAGACCTGAAGTCTTTTATGGCAAACATAGGCCAGCACGACAGTGGTATTTCTTCTGCACGAGCGGCTTCACCCGTGATGCTGAAAACTACGCTCGCAGCCAGGAGAGTAAAAGAATCATGTTGATCAACAGCGCCAAGTTGGCACAGCTTTGGACGAACAATATTCCTCGCCTCAGTGATCAGGCTTGGCAGCGGCTGCCGCTTACCCCCATTTATTCTCTAACACCTGAAGGTAAAAAATTGAGTAGGAATGAGAGCACAAGTTCTGAGCCTACGGCCTTCGGTTGATATGTGCGGGAAAGAGTTAAAAAGGGGGTTAGTTCGGGGTGTGTGCGGATGTCTTTTGATGTATCTGGATGCACCCTAACATTACTAATTTATTTAATTTGCAATTTTAGAGGCTGTCCTTTTACGCCGCCAACAGGGGTTCAAATCCCCTTGGGGACGCCACTCGAGAAAAAAGGGGTACACTGAAAAATGTAACCCTTTTTTCGTGCGCTTTCTACAGCCCCAAAGGGCGTATTCCTTAGCTGCATTCATTTTTCTTCTACTCCGGCACCTTCTCGCGTAAGGGCACCAGCCTGCATGGTATGCCCATTTTTTCTTAGGGCCGCCATTCCCGAGGTAGCCCCCTTGCCCAGATGGGCAAGCCGCCGCTATACTTGCTATTGCCCGGCCCTGACGCCGCAGGCCAATCCCACCAAGGAAACCGCCCATGCCCGCATCCCTGCTGCTCAATCCCTTTCGCACCGCGCCCGCTCAGGGCGTGGACGTTACCGATTTTTCACCCGCCATGGCCCGGCACGTCCGCGCGTACCATGCATCTTTCAGCCAGTACCGCCCCACTCCGCTGGTAAGCCTGCCGGGGCTGGCGGCAAGCCTTGGCCTAAAAAACGTCTGCGTAAAGGATGAATCGCACCGCTTTGGCCTCAATGCCTTCAAGGTGCTTGGCGGCTCCTACGCCGTGGCTCGCTGCCTTGCCGAGCGCATGCACCTGCCAGCCGAGGGCTTTGTGCGGGGCATGCTTGACGCCCCCGCCGCCAGAGCAGCCGCAGGGCAGATAACATTTATCAGCACAACGGACGGCAACCACGGCAGGGGGCTGGCATGGACAGCCCGCGAGCTGGGCTACCCCTGCATCATCTACATGCCCAAAGGGTCGGACAAAACCCGCCAGAACAACATTCTGGCGCTTGACGCGCAGTGCAGCATCACTCATCTCAATTATGACGACACCGTGCGTATGAGCTGGAATCTGGCGCAGGAGAAAGGCTATGTGATGGTGCAGGATACCGCGTGGGATGGCTACGAGCAGATTCCCGCATGGATCATGCAGGGGTACTTGACCCTTGCCGCAGAAATTCTGGAGCAGATGGGCGCAGCCGCCATTCGCCCGACCCACTGTTTTCTTCAGGCGGGCGTGGGATCATTTGCCGCTGCGGTTGCGGGTTTTCTGGTGGCGGCCCTTGGCGAGGCGGCCCCACGATTCATTGTGGTGGAACCGCATGCCGCCGATTGCTTTTACCGCTCCGCACTGGCGGGCGACGGCAAGGCCCATGCCGTGGGCGGCGACCTGCAGACCCTCATGGCCGGGCTTGCCTGCGGCGAGCCGAGCAGTCTGGCCTGGAGCATCCTCAAGGATTACAGCACGGCCTTCATGTCCTGCCCGGATTACATGGCAGCCAACGGCATGCGCATGCTGGCGGCACCCGTGAGGGGTGATCAGCCCATTGTTTCCGGCGAATCTGGCGCGGCTGGCGCGGGCGCACTGCACTGGCTCATGAGCAGCCCCGCTGCGGCAGATCAGCGCGAAACTCTGGGCCTGAACGCCGAAGCCTCGGTTCTGCTCATCAGCACCGAGGGCGACACGGTGCCGCACATCTATAGAAAGATTGTCTGGCAGGGCGCGTATGCAGATGAGGAGTGCGCCTGACGCCAGCCGCACCCGTCAAGAATTGTGCATATGCCCCACTGCATCCGCTATTGTTTGTTTTTCCATTCCTTTTTCAGCAGGGCATAGAGGCATGTATTTTCGTATTTGGGCGTTCCATCGGCATTGCTGACAAATGAAATGAACTCCTTGAAAAGCCCTTCCCTGCGCATGCCCAGCCGCTCGCACAGTTTTTGCGAGCGGATATTGTCATCTTCCACATAGGCATATACCCGCCTTGCGCCCTTGTGGGTAAAAAGGATGTCAATGAACGCCCTTGCGGCCTCGCTCGCGTATCCCTTTCCCTCATGACTGCTGTTCAGATGCCAGCCCAGGCCATAGGTATCCGGCTCATCATTCGCGGCAAACATCAGCCCGATCATCACATCCTGCTCTTTGAGGCAAACCGCCAGTTGCACGGGGTCTGCGCTTCGCCGCGCAACGTCGGCAACCGCTGCTTCCATCGAATCCAGACGGTCAGGCGCAAAACAGTGGACGCGTGGATGCGAAAGCATTTCAAACAGGCCTGCCGCATCCTTGGCTTCAAAAGGTCTCAGGACAAGACGTTCCGTTTCAAATTTTGCCACAGCAACCTCCTGTATTTCAAAATCATCATCTCTGTTCATGCCATGCTCAATGTTGTTCTGGCTGCGCCGCAGGTTCGGCAGAAGGCTCTTTTCGCCGCAGCTTTCCGCTGAAAAAACGGGTCACGACGATGAAGAACAGCGGCGTGTAGTAAATGCCCAAACCTGTTGCGGTGATCATGCCTGTCAGCACTGCTGTGCCAAGTGCGTTTTGCGCGCCGGAGCCTGCCCCGCTGCTGAGCGCCAGCGGCACCACACCAAGAATGAAGCATAGCGAGGTCATTATGATGGGCCGCAGACGAAGCCGGGAGGCCTCCACAGTGGCTGCAACCAGATCTTTGCCGCCCCTGTGCATTTCTCTGGCAAATTCCACGATCAGGATTGAGTTCTTGGCCGACAGGCCAATGATCGTCAGCAGTGCAATTTGCAGGTAAATGTCATTATTCATGCCGCGCAGGTACACACCGCCCAGTGCGCCCACAATGCCCGTGGGCACCGCCAGCAGCACTGCCAGCGGGATAGTCCAGCTTTCGTACAGGGCAGCCAGACAAAGAAAGACCACGATAATGGAAACAGCGTACAGCAAAGGGGCCTGACTTGCGGACACACGCTGCTGAGAGGAAAGCCCCGTCCAGGCATAATCAAAACCGGGGGGCATACTTGCCGCGCTTTTTTCCATTGCCGTCATGGCTTGCCCGGTGCTTTGCCCCGGCGCGGCGGCCCCTTCAATCTTTACGGACGGTATGCCCTGATAGCGGGTCAGGCTTGGGGAAGCCAAAACGGACTTTACGCCGATAAAACTGGAGAACGGCACCATCTCGTCCTTGGCGTTGCGCAGATAAAAGCGCCTGAAATCGTCTACTCCGGCGCGAACCGAAGGCTCCGCCTGAAGGTATACCTTTTTTGTTCTGCCCTTATCCGAAAAATCATTGATATATTCACCCGCCCAGTAGGCGCTGATGGCGCTGTTTATTTCGGCTCTGCTCAGGCCGTAAGCGCCAGCCTTGCTGTTGTCGATGACCAGATCGTACTGCTCGGTATCGGCCATGCCGCTATACCTTACGCTGGTAACAGCAGTGGATTTTGCCGCACTTTCCAGCAGGGCATCCTTGGCGTTGAGCAAGGCCGCGTGCCCTTTGCCGCCGCGATCCATCAGTTCCAGCTCAAAGCCAGAGGAAGTGCCAAGCTCCATGACCGCCGGGGGCGACATCACAACTATTTCCGCCCCGGCTATGGATGAAAACCGTTCCGTGGCGCGTTCCATCACGTCAGAGGCGCTCTGCCCCGGGCCGCGTTTGCTCCAGTCCTTGAGCAGGGGAAGCACCATGGCCGAGTTCTGGCCGGAACCGCTGAATCCCCAGCCGATAACGCTCATGACGCTTTCTATGGAATCCTTTTCGTCTTTGCGAAAGTAGGCATCAATCTCTTTGACAATCTTTTCCGTGCGCTCAAGTGACGCGCTCGGCGGCAACTGCACGTCAACATACAGGATGCCCTGATCTTCATCCGGCAAAAATGCCGAAGGCAAAAGCATAAACAAAGCCAGGCACCCTGCTGCCAAAACCGCAAATACCACGCCCCACCGCAAGGGGTGCCGCACCATGCCGCTCACGCCACGGCTGTAGCGTTCCGTAAAGGCGGCAAACCATCGGTTGAAGCGCCCAAAGAAGCCTTCGCCCGTTCCATTGCCATGCGTACGCAGCATGGTGGCGCACAGGGCAGGCGTAAGCACAATGGCAACCACTACAGAAAGTACCATTGACGCAACAATGGTCACGGAAAACTGCCGGAAGATTGCCCCGGTGGAGCCGGGCATAAAGGCCATGGGAACAAACACGGCGGATATGACCACGGCAACGCCCACAAGTGCCCCGGTTATCTGCCTCATGGATTTGAGCGCGGCCTCCTTTGGGGAAAGCCCCTCGTCGCGCATGAGGCGCTCCACATTTTCCACCACAACAATGGCGTCATCCACCAAAAGACCAATAGCCAGCACCATGCCGAACATGGTCAATGTGTTGATGGAAAAACCCGTGGCCGCAAATACCGCGAACACCCCGAGCAGCACCACAGGTACGGCAATGGCCGGAATAAGCGTGGCGCGGTAGCTCTGCATGAACACAAACATCACCGCCACAACAAGGGCAATGGCCTCAAAAAGGGTACGCACAACCGACCGTATGGATTTTTCCACAATGGGCGCGCGGTCGTCAGCATAGGCATATTTCAACCCCGGCGGGAAAAAGCTGGCGAGCGACTGCAATTCGGCCTTGATTCCCCTGGTGGTTTGCAGAACGTTGGCCCCCGATGAAAGCTTGAAAGCCAGCCCCGTACCCGCATGCCCGTTGAAAAATGTGGTGCCCATGGAACTTTCTTCATTCAGTTCGATGCGGGCAACATCCTTAAGCAGCACTGCGGATCCGTTTTCTTCCACCCGCAGCTGAATCTGTTCAAACTGTTCCGCTGTTTCCAGGCTGGATGAGGCGTTGATGGCAATATTGATCTCCTGCCCCGGCAAGGCAGGGGCCGCCCCCACCTGACCGCCAGCAACCTGGGCGTTCTGGGCGCGCACGGCAGCAATAATATCCTGAGGATTCAGCTTGTACTGGCGCATTTTGTCCGGGTCGCACCAGATGCGCATGGCATTTTGAAAACCGTACAGGGTGATTGCACCAACGCCCTGAACGCGGCTCAAGGGGTCAACAAGCGAGCTTGCCACATAGTCGCTTATGTCATTGGGGCGCATGGTATCGCTGGCATCGTAAAAAGCCACTGTCATGAAGGAATTGTCCACGGCTTTGGACGCCTGGACGCCCTGCCGCTGCACTATATCGGGCAGCAGGGAAAGAGCCTGCTGCACCTTGTTCTGCACCTGCACCTGCGCCGTATCGGCATCCGTGCCCGCAGCAAAGGTGAGGGTAATTTCCGTACCGCCGGAGGAACTGCTGGTTGATTTCATGTGCAGCAGGTTGTCCAGACCTTTTATCTGCTGCTCAATGATCTGCGTGACGCTGCGGTCAACAATGGACGCGGTCGCTCCTGGGTACTGGGCAGAGATGGATATCTGCGGCAGGGCGATATCCGGGTAATGCGCAACGGGGAGCCTGCCAAGAGCCAGCAGCCCGGCCAGCATAATGATGATGGCAATAACCCAGGCAAAGATGGGGCGATTGATGAAAAAAGCTGCCATACCCTACCGTGCCTCGGTGGCAGACGCCGCAGGGGCGGCCTTTGTTTGCAAAGATTGCGCGGGTACGCCCCGCACAAGTTCACCGGGGGCCGCTTTCTGGAAGCCCTCAACCACCAGCATGTCGCCAGCGCTGAGGCCCGCGCCCACAATCCAGCGGTTGCCGTATGCGCGGTCAATGCTCACATCGCGCCGCGTCAGACGAAAAATCCCGTCTTCCGTGCCTTCTTTCTGCAACACGTAAACAGAATGCCCGCCCGTATTGTTCACAAAGGCGGCCCCCTGCGGGATCAGCACTGCCTTGTCCACCGAACCTTCTTCAATAGCGGCCTTAACGTACATGCCCGGCAGCAGCAGCCCGTCAGGATTATCGACCACAGCCCGCAGCATGATGCTCCCCGTGCTCTGCGCGACAGATATTTCAGAAAACAGCAGGTCGCCCTGTATCCAGGCCGATTCACCAGCGTGCGCTGCTGTGGCGACTGGCGTATAGGGCGAGCCGTCTTCCAGCGTCAGCCGGATTTTGGCGGTATTCCCCTTGGCAGATATGCGGCCTTGCGCAAGGGCGCGGCGCAGGCGGATAGCTTCCGCGCTGGATTGCGTTATATCAATATAGACGCGGTCAATCTGCTGGATAACGGCCAGAGGGGATGACTGATTGGCCGTAACCAGAGCGCCGACCGTAACGGCAGAGGCCCCAATGCGGCCTGACACTGGGGCTTTTATTTCTGTATAGGCAAGATTGATGGCCGCTGTTTCAAGCTCGGCCTCCGCCCTGGCAACGCGGGCGCGGGCCTGACCATGCTGCGAGATGGAATTGTCCAGCTCCTGCTGGCTTACGGCGTATTGCTTTATCAATTGCCGCTGACGTTTTTCCAGCAGGGCAATGGCGGTAACAGCAGCCTTTGCCTCCGCAAGCGAGGCTCTGGCCGTGGCGTGGGCCGCCTGATAGATGGCCGGGTCTATGCGGTACAAGACCTGCCCTTTTTTTATATCTGCGCCTTCTTCAAAAAGACGCTCAATGACAATGCCGTCAACCTGAGGCCGAACCTCCGCCGTTACCAGCGCGGACACTCTCCCCGGCAGCGTACTGCTCAGGGTCAACTTTTCTTCCCCCAGCACAAGGTATTGCACCTCGGCATGGGCTGGGCCAGACTCCTCCGCCTTGTTGCAGCCAAGGGCGAGCACAGTCAGCCACAAGGGCACGAGCAGCCACAGTCGAATTTTTTTCATACTAAACCAGCGCATTACAAACACCTCTGCTCTTGTATGGGCAAGCAACTTCCGGCTTGCCCTTTTGCCTGTAATTTGCCAGCGTAAACTATACAGTTACTTTAGAGTCAAGGGAAAAATGAAATGAAAAAGAATCTGCTCACCTCAGGCGAATTCGCCAGCCTGTGCGGCACGCAAAAAGGCACCCTGCTGTTTTATGAAAAGGAAGGGTTGCTGAAACCCAGACACGTTTCAGAAAACAGGTACCGCCGATACGGGATTGAGCAGTATTTTGAATTTGACCTGCTCTCCATGCTCAAGGAGGTCGGCAGTTCGCTGAAGGAGGTCAAGGCGCACCTGCATAACATGAACGGCGAGGATTTCTTGTCCTTCCTGCGGGAAAAACAGCTCGCCGCAGAAAAGGAACTGCGCCGAGTGGCCCAGCGCAGATTGATGCTCAAAGACATGACCGGCTGCCTGCGCGAAGCCCTGGATTTTGAATACGACACCATGACCGTACGGCACCAAAAGGCAGAACGGCTGGAAATGACCCCCACAGGCGCAAGCCCCTCAGAGTCGCAATGGGAACTTGTACAACGCTTTGTGGAATATAATCGGGGATATGATCAGCAGGAAGAAAAACCGCGTTACCCCTTTGGCGTTGTCTTTTGCCTGGATGACATACGGCAGGGCAGCTATGTTGAGCGCTATTACTTCACCAAGGTGCGGCGCTCCACGCCGCCCTCCCTCCTCCATATAAAACCTGAGGGAAAATACGCCATTCTGGCCCACAACGGCACGGATGCCTCGCACAGGCTGGCCCTTGCCGATATGCTGAAGAAGGTCAGCACCGCAGGCCTGACCATGAAAAGCGATGTCTATGTGTGCGACATGATGAGTTACGTCATGCAGGAGGGCGGCGACTGCTACGCGGTGAAATACGCCATTCGGGTTGAATAGCGGCATGCGGCCTCAATTGACGGTTCCCCGTAATCAGGCCCGCCAGCACGGCCCGTGCGCCCTCGCCCCTGCCCCGCCGATACGTATTTTCCTCTTGCGGGCGGGGCGCTGTAATCGTAGAGATATGCAAGAGCTATACGATTGCTCCACCAAAATCATTATGAGGCCCCACATGCAGGTTTGCAAAAAATTGGCTGACGGCGTTTTGCATGTCAGCATAGCGGGCAAGATCGACACCGTGACGGCTCCGGCGCTGGACAGGGATTTGCAAGAAGACTGCGGCGCTGCGGACGAGCTGGTGCTTGATTTCAGCGAGGTGGACTATATTTCAAGCGCAGGCCTGCGCATTTTGCTGCGCCTGCACAAGCGCATGGTTCAGCGCAAGGGCATGCGCATCATCCACGCCAATGAAACCGTGAGAGAAGTGTTCAGCATCACAGGTTTTGTGGATCTGTTTACCATAGAATAGCCGCACACCCGCAAGCCCGCGCCGCCAGGTTCGGGCTTTCCTTATGCTGAGCGGGCAAGCCCGCAAAGGCGGGCCGCCATGCACAAATTATTTCACAAATGGCTTTTTATCTGCATCTTTCCTGCCTTTTGCCTCACACTTGCCGCATCCTACCTGTTGCAGACCCGGCAGGCCGAAGAAAACGCCCGCCATATGCTTTCCAGCAACCTGGACGATGGGGAAAAATATCTGCGCATGGTCATCACCAATGCCGCCTACATCCGCGAAATTTCGGATGCTGGCGCGCTGACCAAGGCGCGGGCCTTTGCGGCCATAATCACGCAAAACCCAAACATCCTTAACGTCCCAACCATCTTACACTTTTTGCGCAAACTGCTGGATGTGGAAGAGCTGAACGTTGCGGACGACCGGGGCGTGATCATAGCCTCCACGGGCCCCTTTGCGGGCTACGACATGGCGTCCTCGCCGCAGTCTGCGGCATTTTTGCCAGCCCTGCGCGATCTGGATTTTGCCCTTGTGCAGGATATTGAAGAGCGCGGCGCAGACCACGAACCCTTTCAGTATGCTGGCGTGGCCCGCCGCGACTGCACGGGCATTGTGCAGATCGGCTATTCACCCAAGCGACTGACAGCCGCCCTGCGCTCCGCTGCGGTGGATCAAATCGCACCGCGCTACCATATTGGCTCCAACGGTTTTATGGCCATCGCCATTTACGGAGCCGTCATCAGCACGGGCAACGAGACCGCTGTTCCCCTTGGGGCGAATGTGGATGCCCTCGGCCTCATACAGCCTGACGGCAAGGGGCTGGTTTCCATTCTCGGCAAGCAGTACATCTGCCAGGACATCGAGGTGGAGGGCTACACCCTCTTTGCCCTGCTGCCCCGCAGCGAGGTGTTTTTTTCGCGCGACAGCATGCTCCTGTACATCGCGGCCTGCAATATGGCGCTGTTTGCCGTGATTTTCTGGATGGTGTCGCATCTGGTCAAACGGCTGGTTATCAACGATGTATACCGCGTCAACGAAGACCTGCAAAAAATCACGTCCGGCAATCTGGATGTGGTGCTCAACGAGCGCACCACGCCGGAATTCGGGCTGCTCTCGGACGGCATCAACAAGACCGTGCAGAGCCTCAAGGCGGCCATCAGCGCCGCAGCGGGCCGCATAGACGCAGAGCTGGAATTTGCCCGCGCCATCCAGTGCTCCTCGCTGCCAAGTGTTTTCCCCGCCTATCCAGAGCGGGAAGACTTTGACATTTTTGCCGTCATGCGTGCCGCCAAGGTGGTGGGCGGCGATTTTTACGACTTCTATCTGCGGGATAAAAACCAGCTGGTGATTGTGGTGGCCGATGTGGCGGACAAGGGCATCGGCGCGGCCCTGTTTATGATGACGGCCAAGACCCTCATCAAGAGCCTTGCGGAATCGGGCCTTTCCCCGGCAGAGATTTTCACGCAGGCCAACAAACGCATCACGGCGCACAATGATCAGGATATCTTTCTCACGGCCTTTCTGGCTGTGCTCGACCTCACCACCGGGCGGCTGATCTGCGCCAATGCCGGGCATGAGCATCCGCTGGTATTCAAACACGCCGAAGGCCGCTACGCATGGCTTGAAGCAGGCCATGGCCTGCCGCTGGGGGCAATGCCCAATTCCCGGTACAAGGAGCAGACCTTCCAGATTGCCCCCGGCGACCGTCTGCTGCTCTATACTGATGGCGTCAGCGAGGCGGAAAACAGCCGGGGCGAACGTCTTGGCCTCAGCGGCATAGAAAGCGCCGTGATGGGTACCGAGCGTATGGATGCGGAGCAGACCGTGCAGGCCCTGCTGCGTCGGGTGGACGACTTTGCCGCTGGCGTGGAGCAGGCGGACGACATCACCATTCTGGCGCTGGAATTTACTGGTCTGGCTTGGGATGAACTGCTCATAACGGCGGATGACGCTCATCTGGAAACTCTGCTGGCCTTTCTGGAAGAAAAGCTCAAGGTCGCCCAGTGCCCTGCCGCCACCCTGCCAATGCTGCTGGTTACTGCGGAAGAAGTCTTTGCCAACATTGCCCACTATGCCTATGCCCCTGATCAGGGAACAGTGCTGGTGCGCTGTCGGGCGCGCTCCGGGCCTTTCCAGGCCGTGATGCAGTTTCAGGATACAGGCCGCCCCTTCAACCCCCTGCACCAGCCGGACCCGGATACAAGCCTGCCCGCCGAGCAGCGCCGCGAGGGAGGTCTGGGCATTGCCATGATGCGCAAGATCATGAGCAGGATGGAATATGCCCGCACTGCGGACGGCAAGAACATTTTAACCCTCTGGAAGCAGGAAGACGCCTGAGTCCGGGGCCTGGCTGGGTCCGTCTGATTTAGCCCACGCCAGCCTACTGCATCAGGTGCGGTATCTTCGCGGGTTGCCGATTCTGCCAATGCCCATAGGGAGTAGCATCATGGAAGCAAAAAAAGCCATCATCGAGACAGTGGCAGAATACCTTGCCCCCCTCTTCGGCCCAGCAACAGAAATTCTGGACGATGACTACACCAGGGAAAATTTTGAAGACCTCGCCGAAATGAACGGCAGGCGCTTTATGCTGAGGGTCGCCCTTACCGGCCAACCGGAGGATGAAGTGTACCTCTTCCGCGCCATTCCGTTTACAGAAACGGAGCAGGCCATTGCCCGAACCATCCTTGATGAATGGGAAAAAATCTTCACCACGCCCCATATAGATGATTACGCCGCTGTGTGCATACGGCAGGCCCAGATCATCGGCATTGCCAAAATACTCTCGCCAGAGCGCCACACAACGGTGCTGCGCATGCTGAATCTGCTGTCGTTCTGGTCGAGCGAAACGTATGAAGGCGACAAGATATCCTTCTGCGTGGGCATTGACGAAGACGACCTCCGCCCCGGCAGCGTGAATTTTTTTGATGCCAGCAAGGAAGACTACGCCAAGGTGCTCACCTCCGGCTGCGATACCCTGCTTGTGTGCAATGCAGAGGGCGGCATAACCGCCTACTGCGAGGCGGCATTGCCCGCAGAGGCCGAGGCGGCCCATGTTTACGCGCCTCTGTCCTTTCTGCCCGTGGCCTATTGGACATCACAAAACAGGTGTGCCTTTTGCCTCAGCAGAAACGGCGACATCCTCATCTTCAAAAACAGGCAGTTATTTTTTGCCAAAAGGCGCGGCAAGTGGCTGCATTTTTCGCATCAGGCCTACCTTGCCGAGCTTGGCTATCAGGGGCAAGGCGGCAGCAGGGGCACCATTGAGGCGCTGTACCTGAGCCTGCTCGACGTTTCATTCAGGCGCAAGGGCGCGTGTATCGGCTTTTTCCGCACAAACGCCGTTACCCCGTGGATGATAAACGAGCGCCGGAATCAGCGCATTGGGCAGAACATTTCGCAGGATGAACTGGTGCGTATCTCGCAAGACAGGCTGCACGGCTACCTGAACGAAATAGTCAGCCAGGGCGACATGCTAGGGCACAATGCCAGCAGCAAAACCGCACTGCTGCGCTCGGCACTGCCAAGCCTGAATTTTGCGCAGATTCCACGCAAGCTGCGGGCCGAACTTCTTTCCATTGATGGCGCAACCCTGATCTTTGACGATGGCAGCGTTTTTGCGGTGGGGGCTATCCTCAAGATTCCCGGCGGCAGCAGCAGCGGTGGGCGCAAGGCGGCAGCCATGACCCTGGCCGAGCACGGCATCGGCATCAAGGTTTCCAACGATGGGCATATCACGGCCTGGAGCCGGAGAGCCGAGGAGGGGCAGGCCCTGTTTGAAATAGGTTAAGGCGCGGCAAATTTTAAGGCGGCTGGAAAAAACGTTCTTTTGTGCGCCTGCCAGTGCGGTTTGTGTGCTCAAACGAGAATAACCGCTCCATCCGGCGATTTTTTTGTCTTGTCATGAAGTTCCCACTGAGGTAAATTAGTGAACAGAGGCTTTTTTATTTTTCTCTCCCGCTTTTTTTGCTTGCCAAGGACTCGGATTCCTAGTATGCATCCTCTTTCAACGATTGGTGCGGGAGGCTCCTTTCTGTTTTTCAATAACTTACTGACCAAGCATATATATTAAAGGTAATGCCCTGACCCCAGCCCTGTTTACCCAGACAGGGATGGGTTTTTTACGCCTTGCCCGCAGTAAGTTCTTTTTAGCCTTCCCACCAGATTACGCTTTCAGGGTGCAGTGACAGCAAGTTTTTTGCCCGCCGGCTTAGGCATGCTGATTTGTCTCGCGCAGCCGGGGCGCAACCGCTACCTATCTTGAGGTACCCATGGGCCAGCTCACCAAACAGTTCGGCAAGATCAAGGTTTCCCTCCCTATCCCACATCTGCTGAATCTGCAGATAGATTCTTACCAGAAATTCCTTCAGGAAGGCGTTTCAGATGCCGACCGCAGCCCAGAGGAAGGGCTGGAAGGTGTGTTCCACACCGTCTTCCCCATTGAGGATTTCAATAAGACCGCCAGTCTTGAGTTCGTCAGCTATGAAATCGGCGAACCCAAGTACGACCAGGCCGAGTGCATTTCCAAGGGGCTGACCTACGAGGCACCCATGCGCATCAAGGTGCGCCTGGTTGTCTATGACACCGATGAAGCTTCGGGCAACCGCACCATCCGCGACATCAAAGAGCAGGATATCTATTTTGGCACCCTGCCCCTGATGACGGAAAAGGGCACGTTTATCATCAACGGCACCGAGCGCGTCATCGTTAACCAGTTGCAGCGCTCGCCGGGCATCATCTTTGAGCACGACGGCGGCAAGACCCACACCAGCCGCAAAGTGCTCTATTCCTGCCGCATCATCCCCATGCGCGGCTCGTGGCTCGACTTTGACTTCGACCACAAGGATATTCTGTACGTCCGCATCGACCGCCGCCGCAAGATGCCTGCCACCATCCTGTTCAAGGCCATGGGCATGAGCAAGGAGCAGATTCTTGAATACTTCTACTCGCAGGAGCACTACCGCATTGAGTCGGCCAGCAGCCTGTTCTGGGAAGTGCGCAAGGATCTGTACCGCAAGGACAACGCCTACGCCGACATCATCGATGCGCAGGGCAATGTCATTGTCAAGGCTGGCAAGCCCATCACCAAGCGCAGCTGGCGCCTGATCTGCGAAGCGGGCATTGAAGCCATTGAAGTTCGCCCCGACACGCTGGACGCCATGTTCCTGGCTTTGGACGTGACCGATCCCAAGACCGGCGAAGTGCTGGCTGAAGCCGCGGACGAAATCACCGCAGGCCTGCTCGACCGCTTCCGCGAAGCGGGCATCACGCGCATTGCCGTGCTGCACACCAAGGGCACGGATACGTCTTCGTCCATCCGCGATACTCTGGTTCAGGATCGCATCCCCGACCAGCAGAAAGCGCAGGAAGAAATCTACCGTCGTCTGCGTCCGTCTTCTCCGCCTACCCCGGAAATTGCGGCCAGCTTCTTTGACAACCTGTTCCGCAACGGCGACTACTATGACCTGTCGCCCGTGGGCCGCTATAAACTCAACCAGCGTCTGAGCCTGGATGAGGCTGACGACCTGCGTACGCTGACCGACCACGACATCCTCACCGCCATCAAGGTGTTGGTGCAGTTGAAGGACAGCCACGGCCCCGCCGATGATATCGACCACCTTGGCAACCGCCGTGTGCGTCTGGTGGGCGAACTGGTGGAAAACCAGTACCGCATCGGCCTTGTGCGTATGGAACGCGCCATCAAGGAGCGCATGAGCCTTCAGGAAATTTCCACGCTCATGCCCCACGACCTGATCAATCCCAAGCCTGTGGCGGCTGTGCTGAAAGAATTCTTCGGCACCTCGCAGCTTTCGCAGTTTATGGATCAGACCAACTCGCTCTCCGAAGTGACGCACAAGCGCCGCCTTTCGGCTCTGGGCCCCGGCGGTCTTACCCGTGAACGCGCGGGCTTTGAAGTGCGCGACGTGCACACCTCGCACTATGGCCGCATCTGCCCCATTGAAACGCCTGAAGGCCCGAACATCGGTCTGATCGTTTCGCTGACAACCTTTGCCAAGGTGAACGACTACGGCTTTATCGAAACGCCTTACCGCGTTGTGCGCAATGCCCGCGTTACCAATGATGTGGTGCACCTTGATGCATCCCGCGAAGGCGGTCAGGTTGTGGCTCAGGCCAACGCCCGCACCGACGCCGATGGCAATCTGCTTGACGAATACGTTACCGTGCGCGTCAAGGGCGAAGTGGAAATGAACCTGCGTGAAGAAGTGACCCTGATGGACATTTCGCCCAGCCAGATGGTCTCCATCTCTGCCGCGCTCATTCCCTTCCTGGAACACGACGACGCCAACCGTGCGCTCATGGGTTCAAACATGCAGCGTCAGGCCGTGCCGCTTCTGCGCGCCGAAAAACCCCTGGTGGGCACCGGCATGGAAGTGGACGTGGCCCGCGACTCCGGCGCGTGCATCGTGGCTCCCGCTCCGGGCAAGGTGGAATATGTGGACGCCGACCGCCTCATCGTTTCGTACGAAGGCGATGTGTTCCCCAAGCAGGGCGGCGTGCGCGCCTATGATCTGCTGAAGTTCCACAAGTCCAACCAGAACTCCTGCTTTGGGCAAAAGCCCACCTGCTACCCCGGCATGCCCGTGAAAAAGGGCCAGATTCTGGCTGACGGCCCCGGTATTGACGAAGGCGAACTGGCCCTCGGCAAAAACCTGGTGGTCGCCTTCATGCCCTGGTGCGGTTACAACTACGAAGACTCCATCCTCATTTCCGAGCGCACCGTTCGCGAGGATACCTTTACCTCCATTCATATTGAAGAATTCGAGGTAGTGGCCCGCGATACCAAGCTTGGACCGGAGGAAATCACTCGCGATATTCCCAACGTCAGCGAAGAAATGCTGCGCAACCTGGACGAAAGCGGCATCATCCGCATCGGCGCAGCGGTCAAGCCCGACGATATCCTTGTGGGCAAGATCACGCCCAAGGGCGAAACCCAGCTTACCCCTGAAGAAAAGCTGCTTCGCGCCATCTTCGGCGAGAAGGCGAGGGATGTGAAAAACACCTCCCTCAAGGTTCCCCCGGGAGTGGAAGGCACCATCATTGACGTGAAGGTCTTCAACCGCCGCTCCGGCGAGAAGGACGACCGCACGCTGACCATTGAAAGCCACGACACATCCGTGCTGGACCAGAAGGAATCTGATCACCTTCGCGCTTTGTCCGACCGCACCCGCGTTCAGATTGCCCCGCATGTGCTGGGCAAGCAGATCGCAGCCTCAGTGCCTGGCAAAAAGAAGGGCGAAGTGCTGGCCGAAGTTGGCGCAGCCCTGACCGAAGACGTGCTTGAACAGATCCCCGTGAAGAAACTCGCGGGCCTGTTCAAGAGCAAGGAAGTCAACGACGCCGTGGCCGATGTGCTCAAGTCTTACGACCAGCAGGTTGAATACCTGAAGGCCATTTACGACTCCAAGCGCGAAAAGGTTACGGAAGGCGATGATCTGCCCCCTGGCGTCATCAAGATGGTCAAGGTGCACATCGCCATCAAGCGTAAGCTCTCTGTGGGCGATAAAATGGCTGGCCGCCACGGTAACAAGGGTGTTGTTTCCTGCATTCTGCCGGAAGAAGACATGCCGTTCTTTGCCGACGGTCGCCCCGTGGACATCGTGTTGAACCCCCTGGGCGTGCCTTCACGTATGAACATCGGGCAGATCATGGAAACCCACCTTGGGTGGGGCGCCAAGGAACTGGGTCGGCAGCTGGCCGAACTGGTTGACTCCGGCGCGGCCATGCAGGTTGTGCGCGAAGAACTGAAGGGCGTTTACAATTCGCCTGAAATCAACGCCCTTGTGGACAGCATGAACGATGAGGAATTCAAGGCCTCCGCCCTCAAGCTGCGCAACGGCATTGTTACCAAGACCCCGGTGTTCGACGGCGCGACCGAAGAAGAAATCTGGGGCTGGATGGACAAGGCTGGTCTTGCCAACGACGGCAAAACCACCCTGTACGATGGCCGCACGGGTGTTCCCTTCAAGAACCGCGTGACCACGGGCGTCATGTACATGCTCAAACTGCACCACTTGGTTGACGAAAAAATCCATGCCCGTTCCACTGGCCCCTACTCGCTGGTGACGCAGCAGCCCCTCGGCGGTAAAGCCCAGTTCGGTGGTCAGCGTCTTGGTGAAATGGAAGTGTGGGCTCTGGAAGCTTACGGCGCGGCCTATTTGCTGCAGGAATTCCTTACGGTCAAGTCGGACGACGTGACCGGACGCGTGAAGATGTACGAAAAGATCGTCAAGGGCGACAACTTCCTTGAAGCCGGTCTGCCCGAATCCTTCAACGTGTTGGTGAAGGAACTCATGAGCCTTGGCCTCAACGTGACCCTGCATCAGGAAGAAGGCAAGAAAAAGCCCAAACGCGTGGGCTATATGAAAGAACGCGAGGAAGAGGCGTAACAGCCCCTTTCTGCGGCCCCGGAAACGCGTTGCGTTGGCCGTGAGCGGTTATGCCTCTCACGGCCAACGACAGCATGGCTAACGATTTCAACGAGCTTTTTACAAAGCAAGGTATACTATGAGCCTGGACGATCTTTTCACCGCACGCGGCGCGTCGACCAACGTGACGAACATCCGCAACCTGAAAGCCATCCAGATTTCCATCGCATCGCCCGAAGCCATTCGTGAATGGTCTTACGGCGAAGTGAAAAAGCCGGAAACCATCAATTATCGCACCTTCAAGCCGGAGCGCGACGGCCTGTTCTGCGCCAAGATATTCGGCCCCGTGAAGGACTATGAATGCAACTGCGGCAAATACAAGCGCATGAAGCACCGCGGCATCGTCTGCGAAAAGTGCGGCGTTGAAGTTATTGCCTCCAAGGTGCGCCGCGAGCGCATGGGCCACATTGAGCTGGCCGCGCCCGTTGCCCACATCTGGTTTTTGAAGACCCTGCCTTCCAAGATCGGCACCCTGCTCGACATGACCATGGCCGATCTGGAAAAGGTGCTGTATTTCGACTCCTACATCGTTCTTGATCCCGGTCAGACCAATCTGCAGAAGCGTCAGGTCATTTCTGAAGACCAGTACCTCCAGATTCTTGACCACTATGGCACGGACGAAGTTCTGACCGTGGGCATGGGCGCCGAAGCCGTGCGCAGCCTGCTGGAAGAGCTGGAGCTGGAAAAGCTGCGCGCCGAACTGCGCGAAGAAGGCGAATCCACCAAGAGCCAGACCAAGAAGAAAAAGATCACCAAGCGCCTCAAGATTGTTGAAGCTTTCCTTGAGTCGGACAACAAGCCCGAATGGATGATTATGGAAGTCATTCCTGTCATCCCGCCGGAACTGCGTCCTCTGGTGCCGCTGGACGGTGGCCGTTTTGCCACCTCTGACCTCAACGACCTTTACCGTCGTGTGATCAACCGCAACAACCGTCTGAAACGGCTGATGGAACTGGGCGCGCCCGAAATCATCATCCGCAACGAAAAGCGCATGCTTCAGGAAGCTGTGGACGCGCTCTTCGACAACGGTCGTCGTGGCCGCGCCATTGCAGGCACCAACGGTCGCCCGCTCAAGTCGCTTTCCGACATGATCAAGGGCAAGCAGGGCCGCTTCCGTCAGAACCTGCTCGGCAAGCGCGTTGACTACTCCGGCCGTTCGGTTATTACCGTTGGCCCTTACCTCAAGCTGCACCAGTGCGGTTTGCCCAAAAAGATGGCTCTTGAGCTGTTCAAGCCCTTCATCTATGCCGAACTTGAAAAAAGAGGCCACGCCTCCACAATCAAGAGCGCCAAAAAGATGGTGGAGCGTGAAGAGCTGGTAGTGTGGGATATCCTTTCGGAAGTGGTGCGCGAATACCCCATTCTGCTCAACCGCGCCCCTACCCTGCACCGTCTGGGCATTCAGGCCTTTGAACCCCTGCTGGTCGAAGGCAAGGCCATCCGTCTGCATCCGCTCGTCTGCTCGGCCTACAACGCCGACTTTGACGGTGACCAGATGGCCGTGCACATTCCCCTTTCGGTGGAAGCGCAGATAGAATGCCGCGTGCTCATGATGAGCACCAACAACATTCTCTCGCCCGCCAACGGTGGCCCTGTCATCGTGCCTTCTCAGGATATCGTGCTTGGTCTGTACTACATGACCGCCGAGCGCAGCTTTGAGCAGGGCGAAGGCATGAGCTTCTGCGCCCCCTGGGAAGTGGAAGCCGCCTATGACGGCGGACAGGTTTCGCTGCATGCCCGCGTCAAGGTGCGCATGCCCGATGGTCACATATACGACACGACCCCCGGCCGCGTGCTGGTGAGCGACATCCTGCCCGAAAAGCTGGGCTTCGAAAACGTCAACTGCGTGCTCACCAAGAAGAACATTGCGCGTCTCGTGGGCGCGGCCTACCGGCAATGCGGCATCAAGGCCACGGTCATCCTGTGCGACCGCCTCAAGGACATGGGTTACGAATTCGCCACCAGGGCGGGCGTGACCATCGGCGTGAAAGACCTCACCATTCCTGAAAGCAAGAAGCACATTCTGGCTGCCTCGCAGGCGGAAGTGGACGACATTGAACATCAGTACCGCGACGGTATCATCACCCGTACTGAAAAGTACAACAAGGTGGTTGACGTGTGGACCAAGGCCACACAGGACGTCTCGGCAGAGATGATCAAGGATATCTCCTACGACATCCTCACTGATCCCAAAACCGGCAAGCAGGAAAAGAACCAGAGCTTCAACCCGATCTTCATGATGTCCAATTCGGGCGCTCGTGGTAACCAGGACCAGATGCGTCAGCTCGCAGGCATGCGTGGTCTTATGGCCAAGCCTTCTGGTGAAATCATTGAAACGCCTATCACATCTTCGTTCCGCGAAGGTCTGTCGGTGTTGCAGTACTTCACCTCCACCCACGGGGCTCGTAAGGGTCTCGCCGATACCGCCCTCAAGACGGCCAACTCCGGTTACCTTACCCGCCGTCTGGTTGACGTTGTGCAGGACGTTATTGTCTGCGAACACGACTGCGGCACTGTGGACGGCATCGAACTGACCCACCTCAAGGACGGCGGCGATATCAAAACCCCGCTGGCCGAGCGCGTCATTGGCCGTGTGCTGCTCTACCCCGTGTTTGATCCCGATGATCCAAACACCGTGCTGATGCCCGAAAACACGCTTATTGAGGAAAAGGAAGCCCAGCTTATCAGCGACAAGGGCATTTCCTCCATCACCGTGCGCTCGCCCCTTACCTGCCAGGCCGAACGCGGCATCTGCGCCCTCTGCTACGGGCGTGACCTTGCCCGCGGGCACCTGGTCAACACGGGCGAAACCGTGGGTATCATCGCGGCCCAGTCCATCGGTGAACCTGGCACGCAGCTTACCATGCGTACCTTCCACATCGGTGGTACCGCCTCGAGCACCATTGAAAAGAACAAGTTTGAAGCCCAGAACGCGGGTCGCGTTATCCTGAACCGCGTGCGCGCCGTCACCAACCGCGACGGCGTGGAACTGGTGCTCGGCAAGAGCGGCCAGCTCACCATTGTGGACGCTCAGGGCCGCGAACGCGAAAAATACATTCTGCCCAACGGCGCACGCCTGCTTGTCCATGACGGGCAGGAAGTGACCAAGGGCGTTGTGCTGGCCGAATGGGATCCGTTCAACGAACCCTTTGTCTGCGAAGAAGAAGGCGTTATCCGTTTTACGGACATCATCGACGGCAAGACCGTGCAGGAAAAGGTGGACGATATTACCCGTCAGGCATCCCTGACCATTATGGAATACCGCACCACCAACTTCCGCCCGTCCATTTCCATCTGCGATGAACACGGCAGCGTCAAAAAGCGCAGCCACGGCGGCACGGCGGCGGTCTACACCCTGCCCGTCGGCTCCATCATCATGATCAAGGACGGCGCAGACATTCAGGCCGGCGACATCATCGCCCGTAAGCCCCGCGAAACATCCAAGACCAAGGATATCGTGGGTGGTCTTCCGCGCGTGGCCGAGCTCTTTGAAGTTCGCAAGCCCAAGGACATGGCCGTGGTTTCCGAAATCGCGGGTACTGTCACCTACGCTGGCGAATCCAAGGGCAAGCGCAAGCTGGTGGTTACGCCTGAGATCGGCGAGGCCAAGGAATACCTGGTACCCAAGGGCAAGCACATTACCGCTGCCGACGGCGACTTTGTGGAAGCGGGCGATCCGCTGACCGAAGGCTACCCCGAACTGCACGATATTCTGCGCACCCGTGGCGAAAAGTACCTTGCCCGCTACCTCGTGGACGAAATCCAGGAAGTGTACCGCTTCCAGGGCGTGGGTATCGACGACAAGCACATCGAAGTTATTGTGCGTCAGATGCTCAAGAAGGTTACGGTTCTCGATTGCGGCGGCACCAGCTTCCTCGTGGGCGAGCAGGTGGACAAGGCCGAGTTCAAGGCTGAAAACCAGAAGGTCATTGCCGAAGGCCGTGTGCCAGCTACAGCGGAACCGCTGGTGCTGGGTATCACCCAGGCTTCGTTGACCACCTCTTCGTTCATTTCGGCGGCCTCTTTCCAGGAAACCACCAAGGTGCTTACCGAGGCGTCGCTCAAGGGCAAGATGGACTACCTGCGCGGCCTTAAGGAAAACGTCATTGTGGGTCGCCTCATTCCTGCCGGTACCGGCTACCGCGAATACGTCAACGGCGATATCGTGGTTCCCGACCAAAAGGAACGTCCCGACAAGTTCCTTGAAGACCTTGAAGAAAATCCTGTTCTGGTTGACCTGAACAACTAAGCAGACAGAATAAACCGGGCCATGGCCTGGAGACTGATAGCCCCCTTTGGAAGTTCGCTTCCGAAGGGGGCTTTGCGTTGGCGCGCGTGAGAGCCAGCGGGGCATCAACGTCTACGCCCTGGCCTGTCCACGGCCTGTTTGCGGCCTGCTCCCTCCACGGAGGCAGTTTCACCCACGGCATGCCCCTCTTGCCGCAGTAAACTTCTCTATTCCAAAATCCTGCCACAACATGTTGCTTGCCCGCCTCAGGTGCCAGCCACATCAGCCAGGGCCTCCTCACGCCCCACACTAGCCCCTGGAACAGTCCAATCAGCTTCACAGGAAGCACAATCCATATTGAGCCACAAATAAGCCGACCCCCTTTATACACGCAAGCGCCTGCGGTTATGCGCTGTGCAGGTTATCAAGATGCTAACCGGGCATTTGCGTTGCGGATCTTTGAAGATTGTACACACAAACACCATTACTTACAGAAACAATAAGCAATTTTTTAACTACGTTTGTACGCAAATAATCTGCACTTCTTCATCAAAATATTTTTTAAAACATTAATTGTATTGTTTTACTATGCAATTGCTGTGTTTATTACAATATCAATACATTAGCTCTTACGCCGATTGTGCATTTTTTCTCATTCAAAATAGATTGTCAATCCTTTCAGCAGTTGAGCTTAACTTGAAGTTTTTTGCATAAAAAAATCCATACCTCGTTGACACAGTATCTTTAATATGAGAATAGTTTTGTACGGATTAATTACATCAAGTTTTTTATTAATTAATTGCTCTTTTTAACCGCCTCATATAGACTGGGGCGCGACTGCGGAAGACGCAGGGGGTTGTTATGTCAGCTTTGTCAGAACGCGATTATCTGGCCGATGAAATTTGCGAACTGTTCACCAAGCTCACAGGCGATGCGTATGCCGAAGACATGGCACGTGCGCGCAAGCTGGCCGAGGGGGGAAACCCTCACGATCACTGGCTGCACACCACCAGGCTTGACTACGAATCGCGCCTCTTCATGTACATGGCGGCGGCTTTTGCCATGCGCTGCATGAAGGGCGAACCCTACAAGTGTGCCGTCTTCATGCGCAGCGCGGCCGAGGCCCTTAGCCAGCCCCAGGACTAGGCGAATGTCGACAACGGGAAATCCCGACGCATGTGCGCGGGATTTCCCCAATTGTGCCCGGCACAATTCAGGCCGGGAAAACACCAGCTGGATTTTGTCAGGAAGCAAGGATCCATCATGCGGGAAAAACTTATCAGATTCAGAACCACTCTCCCCTGCCTGTTATTATTGATCTGCGGCCTGGCGGCTTTGCCCGGCGCGGCATGTGGCAACGAGTTTGTGCCCGTTACCACGCCCGCCGTGAGCAAGCCAGAGATGCCCAAGGTCTTTTTTCCCCATGACAAGCATGTGGACGCAGTGGAGGCCATGAACGGCGACTGTTCAACCTGCCACAACATGACAGATGCAGGCATGTCTGAAACCCTCAAGGACGTAACATCGGTTCCGGCGAAAAAGCAGGTTGCTTACATGCACACCACCTGCACCGATTGCCACGTCAAAGCTGGCAAGGGCCCGCGTCTTGTGGACTGCCGAGTCTGCCACAGCGAACGCACCGCATCTGAGTTTGCCGGCAAGAAGAAGTAGCCAGTAGGCTCAAGGTACACCGAAGAATACGTTAGGAGGCAGATCAGATGCTGGATTTCATTACCGGACCGCTTTTCATTATTTCAATTGCCGTATTTGTTGTCGGCCTGCTTGCACGCGCCGTCTTGTATGTGCGCGGCCTTGATGCCCGCCTTGAGCGGGTGGCATACAGCTATCATACCGAGCGCTCCATCCCGGGTGCGCTTGCTTCCATTTTCAAATGGCTTATCCCTGGCGGCACCAGCGGCTGGCGCGCCCAGCCGGTTGCCACCATTCTTTTCTTTCTTTTGCATTTCGGCGCTGTGCTTATACCGCTGTTTCTTCTTGGGCACACGGTTCTGCTTGAAACCTATGTGGGCATAAGCCTGCCGTCGCTTCCCGGCGGCGTTGCCGATGTGCTTGCCATCATGGCTCTTTCCGGCATTGTTCTGCTCGCACTGCGGCGTCTTGCATCACCGGCGCTCAGGCAGCTCAACAGCGGCCAGGATTGGCTTATTCTGCTTTTGACCTTTCTGCCCTTTGCCACGGGTCTTATGGCGCGCCTTGACGGCGGTGCCTACCAGACGTGGATGATAGCCCATGTGCTCAGCGGCGAACTGTTTCTTCTGCTGGCCCCCTTCACCAAGCTTTCGCACATTGCCCTCTTCTTTATGTCCCGTGCGCAGATCGGCATGGACTTTGCCATTAAAAGAGGCGGCGCAACGCGCGGCGGCGCTTTCCCCTGGTAATCGGGGCAAACGAATTATCTTTTCGCCTGAAAGGAGCGAACCATGTCCGAATTGCTGTGCACCCCAACCCCCGTCACCACCAAGGAAGGCATCCTTGATCTGCTGAAGGACAAGGGCGGGGCGCAATATTATGCCCAGATGAAGGAACTGAAGGTCGACCAGGAAGCTCTAGCCCGCGACCTCGAGCAAACCTGCAAATCACGCACCCGCACATGGCTCAGCGTCTGTGCGCACTGCGCCATGTGCGCGGACAGCTGCTTTTTCTACCGCACCAACAACAACGATCCCACGCAGATTCCCTCGTACAAGATTCAGGCGACGCTGGGCGAGCTGCTGCGCCGCAAGGGCAAGGTTGACGCCGCGTTCATGATCAAATGCATGGACGCTGCCTGGGGCAAGTGCACCTGCTGCAACCGTTGCGCCGTTTACTGCCCGCACGGCATTGATACGGGCGTTATGTTCAGCTATTTGCGCGGCATCCTCTTCAAGCACGGCTTCATCCCGTGGGAAATGAAAATCGGCTCCGGCATGCACCGCGTTTACGGGGCGCAGATGGACGTGACCGAAGAAGACTGGGTTGAAACCTGCGAATGGATGGTCGAAGAACAGCAGGATGAATGGCCTGACCTGGAAATCCCTGTTGAAAAAGACAATGCGGACGTCATGTACATTCTTAACGCCCGCGAAGTGAAGCACTATCCTGAAGACATCGCTCAGGCCGCCATTCTCTTTCACGTCACAGACACCAACTGGACAGTGCCGCGCGAAGGCTGGGAGAACACCTCTCTCACCATGTTTGCTGGCGACTGGGAAGGCTGCGCGCAGAACGTCAAGCGCATCTACGCCGCCATTGAGCGCCTCAAGCCCAAGGTGGTTGTAGGCACGGAATGCGGCCACGCCCACCGCGCCACAGTTGTTGAAGGCCCCTACTGGGCCGGACGCGAAAGCGGTGATCCGCCGGTGCGTTTCATGCACTATGTGGAATGGGTTGCAGAGATGCTGCGCACAGGCAAGATCAAGATTGATCCTGCCAAGAAGCTCAAGATGCCCTGCACCCTTCAGGATTCGTGCAACTATGTGCGCAGCCACGGGCTTGGCAAGGCCACGCGCGAAATCATGAGCTACATTGCGGAAGACTTCCGCGAAATGGACCCCAAGGGCGACCACAACTTCTGCTGCGGTGGCGGCGGCGGCCTCAACGGCATTGGCCTGTACCGCAAAGAGCGCAACGTGGGCCTGAAAAACAAGCTGGACCAGATCAAGGCAACCGGCGCGGAACTGGTCATAAGCCCCTGCCATAACTGCTGGGACGCCATCCGCGACATGATGGAAGTCTACGAGGAACACAACATCAAGTGGTCGTTCCTCAAGCCTCTGCTGGTTGATATGATGATCATTCCGGATCACATCAACCACAACGAAGTATAAAAAATGGGCCGTCTGTGCGGCAGACGGCCCAACAAAACAAGAGTTCCTCAAAAGAACCTGAAAAAACTCGCCATCTGCCGCGCCAGCATTTGTCCTTTTGCCTGACGCGGATAACGGAGCGAACCACAGCCCTGACGGTCGGGTACTATCCCAGCCCGACCGTCAGGCGAGTATCAAACAAAAGCGCTATGCCATTGCAGCGCTGACGGTAGAAAGCAGCGCTTCGCTCGAACAGTTTTTTGAAAGAACGGGAATCCCCGTTCCAAAGCTCACAGGCCGGGGCCCAACAGATGTGCACACCACCGCCGGAAGCGACCTGGTGCTCGCATTGCGGCGCAAACGACTGTACATGATGGTGCCGGATGTTCCCTCCAGCTCCACATCAAAAACAACGCAGTCGGGCCTGTCGCTGGCAATTTTGGCCAGGCTTTCAGCACAGGTGCTGGCGGTGCTTACCCGGTAATTACACTGCTGAAGGGTTTGGGACAGTCTGCTTTGGCTTTCGGCATCGCTGTCTACCAAGAGAATATGCTTTTGCATTGGTGCCTCCGAAGTCGGTCTCCGGCAGAAGCGGAGAAGAAGGTTGCGCCACCCTGCGGCGGGTGGCTTGCCGCGGCGCTGAAGCACTACTCTGTCGAACGGAACTGAGAGTCACAGCTTCGAGCGAACTGTTCATGGAACGGGCGACCATATCCCAGGCGTCCAGCGCAGTTTTGCCTCTGGGGGCAACATTGCTGACACCAGGCAGGGAAATGCCGCCTTCAACTGCAATAATTATGTCGGCCAGCGTTATCTCATCAGGAGTGCGCGCCAGCATGTGGCCTCCGGCAATGCCACGAACGCTTTTGACAATGCCCTCAGACTGAAGCAGCCGCATGATTTTTTGAACAAACTTTTCAGATATGCCGGTGCAGACCGAAAGTTCGGACGCAGAGGCAGGAATGTCGTCATCTTGTTCAGAAAGGCACAATAACAAGTGCAAGGCATGGCAGGCCATTGTCGAAATACGCATAGTCATTCCTTATTTTGCAGGAGACAATAACTATCTCTAAACCGTATCTGTCTAATTTAGACTGTTCTACTCAACTTTTTAGCGCACCATAATAACGGCGTCAAGCGGGTACTTATGTGCCAAAATGAACGCCACCGGGCAGATTTCGATATGCTTTCAATGATGTGAATAGTTTCGCAACCTTTTGGCGAAGAAAAAAAAATACTGCCCATAGCAAATATAATGTGTTAGTTTTGTGCGTCATTAGTCATAGCTAGCCGCAGCATCGGCGCAGAGACGCCGGCAGTCATGGCAGATGGAAATTATTCAATCTGCACACAAGAGGGACCCGCAATGAAGCTTTCTGCAAAAACCCGGTATGCCGCCAGAATCCTGCTTTTTCTGGCAAAAAACGGTCTTGAGAAACCGGTCTCTTCAAGCCAGTTGGCTGCACAAACTGGCATAAGCTCACAATTCAGCGAACAGATTTTGCGCCAGCTGCGCCTGGCTGGCATAACGGGCAGCATCCGTGGGGCCAAGGGCGGGCATGTGCTTTTGCGCAAGCCCGAAGAACTCACATTTGGATGCATTGTCAAACTGATGGAAGGCGGCATTGAACTGACAAACTGCATGGAAAAGCCCGGCGAGTGCGCGCGCTTTGATGGGTGTGAAGTCCGAAAAGCCTGGGAAAACCTGCAGGCGACACTTGATGGCGTTTTTGAGTCAATTACACTGCGCGATCTTATGCACGACCCGCACATTCTTCTGTAGGAAGCACGGTTTCAATCGCAGAATCCGTTTATATAAGCATACCACTTGACACACAAAGGTCGGCCTGCGCCGACCTTTTTTATTATCTCAATATTACTGATATATTTTATCATACTAAAAAAGTATATAA
>NZ_CABSIF010000023.1 GCF_902477725.1 uncultured Desulfovibrio sp.
TATCCCGGTCGCCCGCCAAATGCCGAGTACCAACGCCGAACATTATGGAACAATTTCTCCAACAGCTTTTGAACGGCCTGGCCGTGGGCGGCATCTATGCGCTTGTGGCGCTGGGCTATACCATGGTGTACGGCGTGCTCAAGCTCATCAACTTTGCCCACGGCGACCTGTTTACCATTGGTGCCTATCTGGGGCTTACCCTGCTTGTCAGCTGCAATATGGCAGGCGCGCTCAATCCGTTTTTGGCGGTAGCCGCCGTTTTTGTCATGGTGGCCCTGCTGGTGGCGATTATTGGCTTTTTGCTTGAGCGTACGGCATACCGTCCCCTGCGCAATGCCAACCGCCTCTCCGCCGTGGTTTCCGCCCTTGGCGCTTCCATATTTTTCCAGAATGCGGTCATGCTGATCTACGGCGCGCGCTTCTACGTGTACCCCGACTATCTGCGCCCCGACTTTACGGTGAGGATGCTCGGTCTTGAAGTGCCCGGCGTGCGCCTGCTGGTTATCGCGGCCAGCGTTGTGCTGATGCTCGGCCTCTGGGCCTTTATCCAGCGCACCCGCACAGGCGCGGCCATTCGAGCTGTGGCCATCGACCCCGGCGCAGCGCAGCTTATGGGCATCAATGTTGACCGCATCATCTCGCTGGTCTTTCTTATCGGCCCCGGCCTTGGCGGCGCGGCGGGCCTGATGGTGGGCATCTATTACGGACAGATCGACTTTACCATGGGCTGGTCGTACGGCCTCAAGGCCTTTACAGCAGCCATCCTGGGTGGCATCGGTAACATCCCCGGCGCCATGCTGGGCGGGCTTTTGCTCGGCGTTATCGAAGCCCTGGCCGCAGGCTACATAGCCATTGCCTGGAAGGACGCCATCGCCTTTCTGGTGCTTATTCTCATTCTGATTATCCGGCCCACTGGCATTCTGGGCGAGCGCACGGCGGACAAACTATGAAAAAGATTCCGTGCAATTTCGCCGTTTATGCGGCTGCGGGCCTCTTTTTGTGCGCGTTGCCGCTCTTTTGCAATGCCTACTGGCTTGACGTGTGCGTGAGCATTGGCCTCTACGCCCTGCTGGCCCTTTCGCTCAACGTCATTCTGGGGCAGGCGGGCATATTCCATATGGGCCACGCCGCCTTTTTTGCCGTGGGCGCTTACACCACCGCCATTCTCAACACAGTTTGCCACTGGCCCGTGCTGTGGATCATGCCGCTCTCCGGCGCGGCAGCGGCCATATTCGCCCTCATTGTGGCCCGCCCCATCATCCACCTGCGCGGCGACTATCTGCTGATCGTCACCATCGGCATTGTGGAAATTGTGCGCATTGCGCTTATCAACGATGTTTTCGGCCTCACGGGCGGCGCCAACGGCATTTTCGGCATTAGTCGACCCATGTTTTTTGGCTTCAAGATCGTCAAGAGCATGCAGTTCTATTTTCTGGTCTGGGGCATGGTGGGCGTGAGCCTGCTGCTGTTCTACGGCCTGTGGCATTCCCGCTTTGGCCGCGCGCTGAACTTCATCAAGGAAGACGACGTGGCCGCAGAAGGCTGCGGGGTCAACGTCACCCATTACAAGCTCGCGGCCTTTGTGCTGGGCGCGTTCTGGGCGGGCATGGCTGGTACGCTCTATGCCGCAAAAATGACGACCATTGCGCCGGAATCGTTCAACTTCATGGAATCCGTGATCATCTTTGCGGTGGTCATTCTTTCCGGCGGCAGCCAGCTTGGCGTGCTTATCAGCGCTTTTCTGTTCATCGGCCTGCCCGAAGTGCTGCGCGAATTTTCCAATGCGCGCATGCTTATCTTCGGCCTTGCCATGATGGTCATGATGGTCTGGCGGCCCCAGGGACTGTTGCCCCCGAGACAGCGGCGCTACAAGGTGGATGTACCGCCTGCGGCTGCCAGTGACGGGAGGCCCGCATGACCCTGCTGCGCCTTGAAGAAATGAGCAAGATGTTCGGCGGCCTGATTGCCCTGAATGATCTTACCTTTGACGTGGACGCTGGCAGCATTGTGGGGCTTATCGGCCCCAACGGCGCTGGCAAGACCACCGTGTTCAACTGCATAACCGGCAACTATACGCCGGAATCGGGCCGCATCTTTTTTGACGGCAAATCCATTGCCGGACTGCGCCCGCACAAGGTGGTGGAACTGGGCATCGCCCGCACGTTCCAGACCATCCGCCTCTTCGGCCGCCTTTCTGTGCTGGAAAACGTGCTGGCCGGGCGGCACTGCCGCATGAAATCCGGCCTGATATCATGCATGCTGCACACGCCGGGTCAACGCAAGGAAGAAAAAGCCGCCGTTGCCCGTTGCATGGAAGAGCTGGAATTTGTGGGCCTTGCCGACCGCTACACCGAGGCCGCAGGCGGCCTTTCTTACGGCAACCAGCGTTTGCTTGAGGTAGCCCGCGCCCTGGCCTCCGACCCTCGCCTCGTGATTCTGGACGAGCCCGCAGGCGGCATGAACGATCAGGAAACCGCCGCTCTGGTGCATACCATCCGGGCCATCCGGGACAGGGGCATTACCGTGCTGCTTATTGAGCACGACATGCGCCTGGTGATGAAAATTTGCGAAAAACTGGTGGTGCTGGAACACGGCACCATGATTGCCCAGGGCAAGCCCGAAGACGTGCGGCAGGATCCCGCCGTCATTGAGGCCTATCTGGGCGCAGACGACGAAAAGTGGTAAGCCATGTCCCTGTTGCAATTGTCTAATGTGCGCGTGCGCTACGGCAGTGTTGAAGTGCTGCACGGCATCGACCTGAAGGTGGACGAAGGCGAAATCGTCACCATTCTCGGGGCCAACGGTGCGGGCAAAAGCACCACCTTGCTGTCCATCAGCGGGCTGGTGCGCCCCTTTGAAGGCGAAATTCTCTTTGAAGGGCAAAACCTTCTGCGCCTGCCGAGCCACAAGGTCGTGGGGCTTGGCATTGCCCAGTCGCCCGAAGGGCGGCGTGTTTTCGGCATCATGAACGTTCTGGAAAATCTGCGCCTCGGGGCATTCTGCATTGAGGACAAAGCCCGCCGCGAGCGCACCCTGGAATGGATTTTTGATCTTTTTCCGCGTTTGCACGAACGCAAGGATCAGCTCGCGGGCACGCTCTCCGGCGGCGAGCAGCAAATGCTCGCCATAGGCCGCGCCCTCATGGCCGAGCCACGCCTCCTGCTGCTGGATGAACCCTCCCTGGGCCTTGCCCCGCTGCTGGTGCGCTCCATCTTTGAAACCGTGCGGGCCATCAACAAGAAAGGCGTGACGGTGCTGCTGGTGGAACAGAACGCGCGTGCTGCGCTCAAGCTGGCCACGCGCGGCTATGTGCTTGAAGTGGGCAGCGTTGTCATGGAAGACCGCGCCGAGAATCTCCTTGCCAATGCCAGCGTGCGCGAGGCATATCTGGGCGGCTAGGCCAGACGGAGCGGCTGCTTTTTTACAAGCGTCCGCAATAGTACGAGGTTTGCGCGCCGCAACCCGGCTGAAATTTTTTTCACTTCTTTTACTTGACAGAAAATTGCTTTCAACTATATTTTTCCATTCCAACGCGGCGGCCATTCCGCCGTTATTTTAGCAATACGGCGCTGCTGCGCATGGAGGTTTTGCTATGACCCCTCTGGAAAAAGCCACCAAAACCGCTGAAGGCGTGGTGGTCAACGGTTTTGTTCTTTCCCCGGTGGTTGAACAGTGTTCTGGCTGCGACCGCTTGCGCGAATTTGAAGGCGAACAGTTCTGCTCCAGCTACCCTGTCCCTGCCAAAAAATGGTCTGCTGGGCGCTGCAACTTTGCCACGCACGTGAAGGCCTCTGTTGCAGCTGCCGCAAAGGTCAACCCTTTGAAGGCGTCCAAGCGCGCCGCCAAGGGTGGCCGCTAGGCCAACCAGGCTTACATCGGTTCCGACATGCCGCTGGCGGTCAGTTTGCGATCTTATCGCTGCAGGCCGATTCAACAACGGTCATGCCGGGGCTGAAGACTTTTTCAAGGGGCTGCGCGAGCAGCCTCTTGCGCGTTGTAACGCCATACGGGAAACCCCATGTTCAAGACACTCGACACCTTGTTGCGCGGGCTGGCCGGGCGAGAAGACCGCGTTGCGGAGCTTCAGGCCGTTCTTACGGCATGCCAGGCTCTTGGCCCGGACAACGGCGGCCAGGGCGAAATGGAAAAGGTGCGCTGCATCACCAACTGGCTCAAGGCCTGCGGCGTAACCGCCCTTTCACGCGTTGACGCGCCGGACCCGCGCGTTACCGATGGTCAGCGTCCCAACCTTGTGGCCCGCATCCCCGGCAAAAGCAGCCGCACCCTCTGGCTTTTCGGGCATACGGACGTAGTGCCTCCGGGCGACCTCACCGCCTGGACCAGCAATCCCTGGCAGGTGCGCCGCGATGGCGATTTTCTGTACGGGCGCGGCGTGGAAGACAACCAGCAGGCCATAGTCAGTATGCTGCTGCTGGCGGAAGAAGTGCTCTCTCAGGGCATTACTCCCGAGCTTTCGCTTGGTCTTGTTTTCATGGCTGATGAAGAAACCGGCAGTCTTTATGGCCTGGAACATCTGCTCAATACTGCCCCGCACTTTTTTAATCCCGATGATCTTTACATCGTGCCGGACGCTGGTTCGTCCAAGGGCGATGTCATCGAAATCGCAGAAAAAAGCCAGCTCTGGCTCAAGGTGCAGACCACGGGCATCCAGTGCCACGGCTCCACGCCGCAAAAGGGCCGCAACGCCTTTCTGGCGGGGGCGGACATGGCCCTCTCGTGCCACAATGCCCTGCGCTCTGCCTTTGCCGATGCCAATCCCCTGTTTGACCCGCCCTATTCCACCTTTGTGCCGGGCAAGCACGAAGCCAATGTGCCGAACATCAACACCGTTCCCGGCAATGATGTTTTTTACATTGACTGCCGCCTTCTGCCCCATGTGGATATGGACAACGTGCTTGCAAAAATGCGCGAAGTAGCCGCCGAAGTGGCGGAAAAGCACACAGTGCAGATACAGGTGAGCGTGGTGCAGCGGCAGGCCGCCACGGCCATACCGCAAACCGGCACCGTTGTTACAGCGCTCAAGGCCGCCATCGCCCGCATTTACGGCGTTCAGGCGCAGGCCGTGGGCATAGGCGGGGCAACCGTTGCTGCATTTTTGCGGCAAAAGGGCCTGCCCGCCGCCGTGTGGGGCTGCCTTGAAAATACCTGCCACCAACCGGACGAACGCTCATCCATCACCGCTACCATCAAGGATTCGCAGGTGTTTGCCCACATCCTCATGAACGCAGCCCATGTCTGATTCCATATTTGACTGCATTGTCGCCGGCGGCGGCCACGCTGGCAGCGAAGCCGCCGTGGCCCTCGCCCGCATGGGGCACAGTGTGCTGCTCATCAGCGGCAACCTTGACCGCCTGGGCTACCTTTCGTGCAACCCCGCCATCGGCGGCCTGGCCAAAGGCCACATGGTGCGCGAAATTGACGCCCTTGGCGGCATGATGGGCCTGTGGGCCGATGCTGCGGGCATACAGTTTCGCGTGCTGAACATGAGCAAGGGGCCTGCGGTGCGTGCCACACGCGCCCAGATTGACCGCGAGGCCTATCAGCGCGTGCTCAAAAAAACTCTCTACAACACGCCCGGCCTGCGCATCTGGCAGGATTCCGTGGTGGACGTGACCACCGATGACGGCCGCGTCACTGGCGTACGCACAGCCCAGGGGCTGACCTTTGCAGCGCGCCATGTGCTGCTGACAACGGGCACCTTTCTGGACGGGCGCATCCACATGGGCCTTACCAATCTGCCCGGCGGCAGATTGGGCGATGCTCCGGCGCTGGGCCTCTCAGACAGTCTGCGCAGCCTCGGCCTGACCCTTGGCCGCCTGAAAACCGGTACCACGCCGCGCATCCTCAAATCATCCATCGACTATTCGCAGCTTGAGGAACAGCCGGGCGACACGCCGCCTCAGGGCTTCAGCTTTCACGGCCCCGGCCCGGCGCTGGAACAGGTTTCGTGCCATGTGACGTGGACAAATGAACGCGCGCACGAAATCATCCGCAGCGGTTTTGACCGCTCGCCCATGTTCACGGGCGTCATCAAGGGCACCGGGGCGCGCTACTGCCCTTCCATTGAAGACAAGGTCGCCCGTTTTCCCCACCGGGAGCGGCACCAGATTTTTCTGGAGCCAGAGGGACTCAACAGCGCAGAGGTGTACGCCAACGGCATTCCCACCAGCCTGCCCCTCGATGTGCAGCTCGATATGGTTCACGCCCTCAAAGGGCTGGAAAACGCCGTGGTGCTGCGTCCCGGTTACGCCATTGAATACGACTACGCCAACCCCATCCAGTTACGCTCCACCCTTGAAACCAAGGCCGTGCCAGGATTGTGGCTTGCAGGGCAGATCAACGGCACGTCCGGCTACGAGGAAGCCGCAGCGCAGGGCCTGTGGGCCGCGCTGAACATCTCGTGTGCCATGCGCGGTCTTGCCCCTTTTACGCCGGGGCGCGATCAAGCCTATATGGCCGTGCTTGTTGATGATCTTGTAACACTCGGCACTCAGGAACCCTACCGGATGTTCACCTCGCGCGCGGAGCACAGGCTGCTGCTGCGCGAAGACAATGCCGATACGCGGCTGACCCGGATTGGCCGTGAACTTGGGCTTGTGAGCGACGAACAGTGGCGCGCGTTTTGCATAAAACAGGAGGCCGCCGAACGTTTCAGGGAATATCTGGGCAAAAAACGCATACCTGGCCACAAGGTGCCCGAGGATGCGCCCGGGGCCCAGTTGCCTGTGGGCAAGACTCTGGCAGAAGCCCTGAAACGCCCGGATGTTGACCTGGACTCGCTTGAAGCCATGCTGACTGCGACCCAACACGAAGCTCTGGCCGAGACCGGGGCTGATCTGGCTGCTGCCAGAGCTGCCGCCGGAACCGGCGCCTGTGAAAGCGTACAGACAGAAATCAAGTATGAGGGCTATTTGGCACGGCAGCGCGAGCTTATCGCCCGCTCGGCCAAGCTTGAAGCTACGGCCTTGCCCCCGCAACTCGATTATGCCAAAGTAGCTGGGTTATCCCATGAAGTGGTAGAAAAACTGGACAGGGTGCGCCCTTGCAGCCTTGGGCAGGCTGGACGAATATCCGGCGTAACCCCTGCGGCGGTTGCATGCCTGGAGGTTCACCTCCACAAACTGGGATTGCTGCGCCCTGAAAAATACCCCAATGGCGCTGCTGCATCCCCGCAGTGAGGGATGACGCCACACAACTGTTGACACCGGTGAATCTATGACGGGCACCCAACTTCTTATTGTTGTCGGCATTCTGCTTGCGGCGCTTTGCGCCACGCTCGTCTCGGTCAAAGGCCGGTTGCAGAGCATGCGCCACGCGGCAAAGCGTGCGGAAATCATCCGCCGCATGCTTGAAACAGCGCAGGAACAAAACGAAATATTCGACCTTAATGTTGAGGAACTCCACAACAGCAAGGGCATGGCCGGTACACTCGCCAGGATACTTTCCACCCAGCTTGAGATGGAAGTTCTTTCCTATGTATCGCGCGAGCTTGAAGGCACCCCGGTGGAAGTATTCTTTCGCGCCACCCTGCCCGAAGGCCCCTCCTTTTTTAAATTCCAGACCCAGATTGTTCAGGTGAAGGGCGCGTACGACAAATCGCGCCTTCTCCTTGCCATGCCCAAGGATATAGACGCTGGGCAAAAACGCCATTTCATCCGCGTTAAACCGCCCAAGGATCTGGTGCGCGTTATCGGCGTGTGGGAGATGGATCCCGCCAAGCCCATGCCCCGCAACACGGCTGAAATTGGCAGACCCCTGCTGCATTATAAATCCGGCATGGAAAACGAGCTCGTGCAGGTGGCCGACATTTCCGCCACGGGCATGGCCCTGCGCTTTCCTGCGGAATCGCTGGAAGACAAGCCAGTTGACCTCGACAAAGGTTCCCAGTTACTTTGTCTCATCATCTATCAGATGAGCAAGGAAGACCGCGTGGTCACATTCTGGTGCACCTGTGACGTGCTCAATATCCGCATGCAGAAAGAACCCACCCCGGCCCTGGTTCTGGGGACAGAATTCAGCAACTGGGCGGTTCTGGAACAGGGCAAGGCCGATATCAACTGGTTCCACAGCACCCCCAAAAGCGGTGTTTCGCCCATTACCCAATGGGTGATGCAAATGGATATCCAGCAGCGCAAGCTGACTGGCTAGGGCATATTGACAGTAAAAATGATCAGCTCCATGCGGATACTGAAAAAATCCGCGTACGGAATGTTTGTAAAACGCAGACCGTTCCATGCAAGGGCTGCCTCTCGAATGAAGATGCTTTGCCGATGAACAGGCATTGCAACGTGAAAATACTTTAGCAGGAAAATTCTGCCGTGGCGGTTGCACCGCAGGCAAGCGCGCGCGGCGCGTAGTGAGTACGCCAACCTAGGAGGTTATTTTGGACGGCGGCACGGAAGGTCACAGTACCATCTGGTCGCGCCTGAGCAGACTGTTCGGGCACGACGATCAGGAATCTCTCGAAAAAGCCATTCTGGAAGCACGAGCCGACGGCGAGGTGGAACCCTACGAGGAATCCATGCTCCTTGGCATCCTGCGCTTCAACGATCTTCAGGTGCAGGACACCATGATCCCCCGCACCGATATAGACTGCGTTCCCGATGACATGCCGCTTCAGGAAGTGGCGCGCATCATTGTGCGTTCTGGTCATTCGCGCATTCCCGTATACAAGGACACCCGCGACAATATCGTGGGGATTCTCCACGCCAAGGATGTTCTCAGCAGCCTGCTGGATCAGGGAGATCACGCCCCCGCCGTTTCGCGGGTCATGCGCGAGCCTTTCTTTGTGCCCGAGACCAAGTCCATCCGCACCCTGCTGCAGGAATTTCGCGCCCGCAAACAGCACATTGCCATTGCGCTTGACGAATACGGCGGCACATCCGGCCTCATCACCATCGAAGACGTGCTGGAAGAAATCGTGGGCGATATTGAAGACGAACACGATGCGCCGCGTCAGGAAGACATCCGCCCCCTCGGCGAAAATGTCTATGAACTCACAGGCCGTGCCCTGCTGGAAGACATTGAAGATCTGGGCGTTGATCTGGATTCGGACGAGGTGGACACCATCGGCGGCTACCTGAGCATGGAGGCGGGGCACGTCCCCGGCCCCGGCGAGCGCTTTACCCTGCGTGGCTGGGCCTTTACCGTGCTTGAAGCTGACAGGAAGCTCATTATCCGCCTGCGCATGGAACCTGCTGACCACGCCGCGCCCGCTCCGGCTACGGAAGAGGAAGAAGCGGCAAAAGCATGAAGCTGTTCCGTCCTGAAGCGCCATGGGCCACGCAGCGCAGCTGGGTTTTGTGCCTTGCTGCCGCACTAGGCCTGTGGCTGGGTTTTCCCAACGATCTTATCAGCTTTCCTCCACTGGTGCTCCTGTGGCCTGTGGCGCTGGCATTGCTTGGCCGGGAGGCCGCAAATCGCGCCATTGCCTTGCGCATGGGCTGGATTGGCACCATTGCTGGCGGTATGGCAGCGCTCTACTGGCTCACCCTGCCCGTGCACAACGTGGGCGGCCTGCCCTGGCTGCTGGCCGTTCCCTGCGCGCTGTTCATCGTAACCTGCATTGGCAGTGCTGGCGGCCTGTTTGCCTTGGCGGCCCACATGTTCCGCCAAAGGCCCGCCTGGGTGCAGGCCGTGCTGCTCGGCCTCTTGTGGTATCTGCTTGAGGCGGTCTATGCCCTTGCCCTGGGCTTTCCCTGGCTGGACATGGCCGGGGCTTTGTCCCCCTGGCCCATACTGGTGCAGGCTGCGGACATGGTGGGCGGTTACGCCCTTACAGGCCTGTGGAGCATGGCGGCCCTGCTGTGCTGCCTTGCCTTTGTCTGCGGGCCCCGACGTTTCTGCCCCGACCGCACAAGTCTGATTCCGGGCCTTGTGCTCACGATTGCCCTGCTGTGCTACGGGGGCTGGCGGCTTTACGCCAACCCGATGGTCACCGAGCCCACCGGGCCAGACAGCGTGGATGTGCTCTATGTGGAAGGCAATGTTGACCAGAACCAGAAGTGGGTTCCAGCCTTTCAGCGGCAGACTGTGGATCTGTATCTGGGCCTGACGTATCAGGGTCTTGCGCAAAAACCCGATGCCCGCCCTCTCATTGTGTGGCCGGAAACAGCCATGCCTTTCTTTTTTGAGGTCAATGCCCTGCATGCCCCGCGCATTCGCGAGCTGGCGGCCCACAGCGGCAGCCCGCTGCTGTTTGGCGCGCCGGGCCTCGAACGCCACCCCGGCAAAAAAGATCCCGATGTTTTCAACCGGGCCTTTTTGCTGAACCCCAAGGGCGATACTGTCGGATACTACGACAAGGAACATCTGGTTCCCTTTGGCGAATATCTGCCGGAATGGCTCAACTGGGGATTTCTGGAGGCATTGCTGCAAGGGGTTGGCGTATACCAGACTGGCACGGCTGTCGCTCCGCTGCGGCAGGACAATCTTGCTCTGGGAATGCTCATCTGCTATGAGGGAATATTCCCGTGGCTTGCCCAGAACCGCGTGGCGGATGGGGCAAATATTCTTGTAGATATCAGCAATGACGGCTGGTTTGGCAACACTCCGGCGGCACGGCAGCATCTCTACCTCACTGCCCTGCGGGCCGTGGAGCAGAACCGCTGGATATTGCGCGGCACCAACACGGGTATTTCTGTTGTGGTGGATCCGCGCGCACGGCTGACCATGCACGGAGGCCAGTTCAAGGCGCAGGCCGTCTGGGGCAAGGCGGCGATTGTGACCGCGCCAAGCCTGTTCCACAGTATTTCTTCCTGGCTTATGCCTGGGGCCGCCTTGGTATTTCTGACCCTGCTGCTGCTCGGCCCCGGCGGCAGGTTTGCAAAAGATCGCGACAAAGCCGCCAGCTGTTCCTGATTTTTTTCGGCCTTGACGCAGTCAGCGCCGCGCGCACGCGGAGGTCTGATCCTCCCGGTTGCGCGGTTTTACGCCTCAGGGCATTCACCTTAACCCCCATAGTATCCACAATGTTGCAACTCAGTGATCTGCGCGCCGCATGCCAGCCCCTTTCCCAACGTTTCGCCACCCTCTGGGGGCGTCTTTGACGTTGCCGCCAGCCAGAAGCGCCTGCAGGACATCGAACACGAAATTTCCCGCCCCGGCGCTTGGGACAATCCTGAAGCGCTGACCCCTGTTTTGCAGGAAAAGCGGCGTCTTGAAGAAGAAATCGAGCGTCTCAGCCGCCTCAAGACCTGCCACGACGACATGAACGAATGGCTGGCCCTGGCCTCTGAAAGCGAAGACCCCGAAGCCCTGGAATCCCTTGATCAGCAGAACCGCGATCTTACCGCCCTGCTGGACGAAACCGAGCTTGTCATGCTGCTTTCCGGCGAGGAGGACAACCAGGACGCCATCCTTGAAATCCACCCCGGCGCTGGCGGCACAGAGTCGCAGGACTGGGCCGAAATGCTGCTGCGCATGTACACCCGCTGGGCCGCGCGCCACAAGTACACCGTGGAAGAGCTGGACTACCTGCCGGGCGATGAGGCGGGCGTTAAGAGCGTTACCCTTCGCATTGCCGGTTCACATGCCTTTGGTTTTCTCAAAAGCGAGCGCGGCATCCACCGACTTATCCGTATTTCGCCTTTCGATTCATCGGGCCGCCGCCACACCTCCTTTGCATCTGTGGACGTGATCCCCGATGTGGGCAACGATATTGAGCTGGACATCAAGGAATCCGACATCCGCGTGGACATTTTCCGCTCCAGCGGCCCCGGCGGGCAGAGCGTCAACACCACAAGTTCGGCCGTGCGCGTGACCCACATTCCCACTGGTGTTACTGCCCAGTGCCAGAACGAAAAATCGCAGCACCACAACAAGGACACGGCCATGCGCGTTTTGCGCGCCCGCCTCTACAACATCGAGCTGCAAAAACGCGATGCGGAACGGCAGGCGGAATACGCCGGCAAGGACGCCATCGCCTTTGGCAGCCAGATCCGCACATACACCTTGCAGCCCTACAGGCTGGTCAAGGATCACCGCACCGGCTCCGAAGCCGGAGATGTGGAAGGCGTTTTGAACGGTCAGATCGACCAGTTCCAACACGATTACCTGCTGCACCGACATGAGCAACAACGCTGATTTTGACGCACTTGCCACCGAGCTGCTTGCCTTGCGGCAGGCAGACGGCGCAGCTTCGCGCAGCAGCGGCGAATCTGTGCTGGTGGCCCGGCTGTTGCCGGGTTTCAACGTCAGCAGGTGGCAGGAGTTTTTGCGCCGCTACCCCACCGGGCGCTGGTGCGCCCTGCCCGCTGGCCCCGGCCTTTTGCCGGAACTGGGCGGCGGCCCCAGTAATGCCCCCGGCCACCTTGCCCACCTGCTCATGGCCGAAATGTTTACGGTGCAGATAAGCCGCGAACTGTTGCGCCTCTCCCGCACAGGGGGCGATCTGGCCCTGATTGAAGGCGCCGTTTGCGACAAGACGCATCTGGACGAGGCCTCTGGGCTGGCGCTGGAAACCCTGCTTGTGGACTGCCTGCGGCAGTGCCGCGAGGAATGCGATACTCTGGGCTGTACCGGCCTTGGGCGCTTTGCCCTCCTTCTGCCCGGCGTCAGCGTACTGCGTGCGCGCCTGATGGCCGAGCAGATACAAAAAATCTTTGCTGTCCGCGCAGCGGAAATTCCTATTGTCAGCAAGGGCAGGTATGCGGCAAAAGCCAATTGCGCTCTGGGCATAGCCTGTGCCGATCAGGGGGGCAGACCAACCCCCGAGGCCCTGTTGGGCAAGGCCGCACAGGCCACGGATGAGGCTCTGGCCCAAAAGCACGGGCACATTTGCATAGCGGGTGGTGCTGCCCTGGACGCCAGAACCACCCTTGTACATTCCAGCGAAAAACGATTTCTCTTCTTTGGGGGAAACTGATGGCGAATACGACATTGAGCGTTGCCCTGCTGAGCGGCAAAGGCGGAGTGGGCAAAACCAACATGTCGCTCAATATAGCCTGCGCCCTGCACCAGCAAGGATTTAAAACCCTTTTGATGGACTGCGACCTGGGCCTTGCGAATCTTGACGTGCTGCTGGGCATTACGCCTGAAGGCAACCTCCAGACAGCCCTTCTGGGCGAAGCCGATGTCTCGGACGTGCTCTGCCAGATTGATGGCGAGGACTTTGCCGTACTGCCCGCAGCGTCTGGCGTGCCGGAACTGACCGAGCTGCAGCCCGACGCGCGCGATCTGCTGCTCTCCCGGCTGGAACCTGTGCTACACAAATATGATTTTGTCTTCATGGATATCGGCGCGGGTATTTCCGGCACGGTGCAGACCTTTGCCGCCATGGCTTCGGTGCGCATCGTTGTCATCACGCCCGAACCCACGTCCCTGACCGACAGCTACGCCCTCATCAAGGTGCTCAACAGCCGTTACGGCCTGCGCGACTTCATGGTGCTGGTCAATCAGGCAACCTCCCAGGCCGAGGCAAAATCTTCATTCGACAAACTTTCCGGCGCGTGCAAACATTTTCTGCACATAGAGCCTGTTTTGCTGGGGCATGTGCGCTCCGACAAAAAATTACCAGAAGCAGTCTGCCTGCAAAAGCCGCTAATGATGCACTCTCCGGGCAGCCCCGCTGCGCTGGATTTGCAGAATATGGCCTCCCGCTTGCAACGCATCAGGCTGGGAATGCTTGACTGGCTTGGCTCGCGCAACATTTTGCAACCTGTGCCGGTTCAGGACTAGATTTTTTGTCAAACAGTTTACCTTGTCTGGAAAAAGGTATAGGGTTGAATTACTAATAAATGTCCGACGTTGTCGCCTGTCGGGCAAACTTGTAACGCGGTCACGGAGGCATGATGAACAAGAGCGAGCTTATCAAGGCACTGGCCGACGAAACCAACATCCCTCTGGACGACGCGTCGTTGGTGGTCAACACCTTCTTTGACGCAATGAAAAAATCTCTGCTTTCCGGAGAGCGTATTGAAATACGCGGCTTCGGCAGCTTCAAAATCAAGGAGTACGAAGGCTACGCCGGCCGCAATCCTAAAACCGGCGAAAGCGTCGTTGTTGAATCGAAACGTCTGCCCTTTTTCCGGGCGGGCAAGGAATTGAAAGAATTTATCAATCAGTAAGGCTGTAACGCGTTGCCGAACCTGAGGCCCGTGCGGGGCCGCCTGCCTGCGAGGGTCAAACCTTCGCGCGGGCTTTTGTTCGCTTTTTGCAGCGCGCTGACACACAGGAGTCTGTAATGCAATTTTCAGGTGCATTGACCGCGCTTGTAACCCCGTTCAGAAACAACGCTCTGGACGAAGAAGCATACCGCGCATTTATTGAACACCAGATCAGCGAAGGCATTCACGGTCTGGTTCCCTGCGGCACCACGGGCGAATCCGCCACCCTGACCCATGAGGAACACGAAAGGGTCATTGAAATATGCATAGATCAGGTCAAGGGGCGTGTTCCGGTTCTGGCGGGCGCGGGTTCCAACAATACCATGGAAGCCATCCGCCTGACCAAGTTTGCGCAAAAGGCCGGTGCCGACGGCGCGCTGCTCATCACCCCCTATTACAACAAGCCCACTCAGGAAGGCCTGTACCAGCACTTCAAGGCCATTGCCCAGGCTGTGGACATGCCCTTGGTGCCCTACAATGTGCCGGGACGCACTGGTTGCAATCTGCTGCCCGCCACTCTGGCCCGTATGGCGCACGACTTCCCCAACATTGTGGGCGTCAAGGAAGCCACCGGCGACCTGGTTCAGGGCAGCCGCGTGCTTGAAAGCTGCCCCGAGAACTTCAGCGTCCTCTCCGGCGACGACTTTACCGCTCTGCCCCTCATGGCGCTTGGCGGCAAGGGTATCATCTCCGTTACCTCCAATCTTGTGCCTGGCCGCGTGGCTGCCATGTGCAATGCCTTCAACAAGGGCGACCTCAAGGAAGCAGCGCGCATCCATCATGCGCTCTTCCCCCTGCACGATGCCCTGTTCTTTGAGAGCAACCCCATTCCGGCCAAAACGGCACTTGCGCTCATGGGCCGCATGGAAGCGGAAATCCGCCTGCCCCTCTGCCCCATGGCCGAAGGCACCAAGCAAAAGCTCATTGAAGTGCTGCGCCAGCAGAACCTCATCTAGCCTTGCTGCAGCAGATATGACAAAGCCCCCGAACCTCGCTGGTTCGGGGGCTTTTGCGTTCAGCCTGCAATAATAATCTGATATCAGGCGCGGTCTTCAGGATCAGCGGTATCGTCTGCCGCATCGTCGGGCACTTCAGAGGCATCCGCATGCATGGCGGAAACCGACGAGACGCCGGGCACGGAGTCAGCCATACCGGCTGGCTGGACAGCACCGCCAGTGCGCGCCCCTTCGCCACGTTCTTCACTCTTGTGCTTCACGCTTTCGCCCTGACTGATAAAGTAGACCTGCTCCGCAATGTTGATGGAGCGCCGCCACACGCGCGTGAGCGAGCGGGTCACAAGTATGATGTGCATGGCCTGATAGGGATCCAGCGAGGAATCAGGGTCAGAAAGGCTTTCCATGATCTGCTGGATGATGCGCACTTCGCTTTGCACGGCTTCTTCATCACCGCGCAGCATATGCAGGGCGTCTTGCGCATTGTTCTCACGGAACACACGCACGGCGCGGTCAAAAGCCTCGCTGGCCTTGTAGTACATCTCGCGCACATGGGGGATCACCCCAAAGCCGGGCTTGTCCTGCATCAAAATGGCCTGTTCGGCCATGCTCACGGCCTCGTCGCCAATGCGCTCAAGGTCAACCACCATACGCAGGGCGCTGACCACAAAACGCAGATCCCCGGCAACGGGCTGCGTGCGGGCAAGCAGTTGCAGGGCCATCTCGTCAATTTCATTTTCCAGAGCGTCAATGGCGGCATCGTTTTCAATGACTGAAGCCGCGCGGCCCGGATCACCAGCCGCCATGGCCTTGCCGGCGTCTTCCAGGGCGATGCCCACGCTGGCGCACATGACCAGCAGCCTGGTGCGCAGTGATACGAGCAGTTGTTGCAAATAATTGGCCTGTTGCTGCATGATCGTTCTCCCGGAACAATTACGCTTGAATGTGAACTGCCCTGCGCTCTCTGCGCGCGCTGGCAGCGCTTGAACATGACGTCCTGACGGCTGCGAAAGCAGGCGGTTAGCCAAAACGGCCTGTAATATAATCTTCCGTCTGCTTCTTGGCCGGTCTGGTGAACATGACATCCGTGGCGTTGTGTTCAATGAGCCTGCCCATGTAAAAAAATGCCGTGTAGTCAGAAACGCGGGCAGCCTGTTGCATGTTGTGCGTAACAATGATGATGGAAAGCGATTCGCGCAGTTCGCGGATGCTTTCTTCAATCTTTTGCGTGGCAATGGGATCGAGGGCGCTGGCGGGTTCGTCCATGAGCAGCACCTCCGGCTCCACAGCCAGGGCGCGGGCGATGCACAGACGCTGCTGCTGCCCCCCGGAAAGCCCAAGCGCCGGGCTTTGCAGGCGGTCTTTGACTTCTTCAAAAATGGCGGCCCGGCGCAGGGAAAGTTCCACTTTTTCGGCAATCAGGCTTTCGTCCCGCAGGCCATTGACGCGCAGGCCGTAGGCCACGTTTTCGTAAATGGTTTTGGGAAAGGGATTGGGCTTTTGAAACACCATGCCCACACGGCAGCGTAGCGAAACCACATCCGTATCGGGACGGTTCACGTCCTGACCATCCAGAAGGATTTCGCCTTCTACGCGCGCGCCGGGAACAAGGTCGTTCATGCGGTTAAGACAACGCAGAAAGGTTGATTTGCCACAGCCCGACGGGCCAATCAGGGCCGTGACCCTGCGCGGCTCAAAATTCAGGCTTACTTCGTGCAGGGCCTTGTTTTGCCCGTAGTATACACTGACGTTGCGTGCCAGCAGATGCTCGTTCATGAAAGTGCCGCTCCGTAAACGGAAGATAGGGTGAAAACAAGGGCCGTGCTGCCGTCCTGCGCCGGGCTTTCCGCCCGGATGCGGCCACCGTGCCGTTCAACAATGTGCTTGCAGATGGCCAGCCCAAGACCGGTAGTTGCCTGCCCCCTGTGCCGCTCCACCTGATAAAAACGTTCAAAAATGCGCTCCAGATCGGCCTTGGGAATACCGGGGCCGTCATCCACCACACGAAAAACTACATCAGGGCCGCTCACGCGCGCGCTGATGCGAACATCGCCGCCTTCCGGCGCGTAACGTCCTGCGTTTTCAATAAGGTTTCTGAACACCTGCGCCAGATGCGGCTGGCTTGCCATCACGCGGCAGTCTTCGGGGATATCCACAACCACCGAACACTTGCGGCGCTCAAGCACTTCGCGGCACATGCCCGCGGCTTGCGATACTGCATCGCGAGGATCCGTGGGGCTGAGTTCCAGGCTGCCTGTTTTGCCCTCCAGCCGTGCAAGGGTGAGCAGATCGTCCACCATGCGGCTGAGGCAAACCCCGTGCTTCAGAATGATTTCGCCAAAGCGACGGCATTCGGGCGAGGCATCCAGACTGACGAGGGTTTCCGCATAGCCCTGGATGGCCGTCAGCGGGGTGCGCAGCTCATGCGACACGTTGGCCACAAAATCGCGGCGCACGCGTTCCAGCCGCATAAGCTCTGTAATATCGTGGAATACCGCCACCGCACCCACGCCTGTCTGGCCCAGATGCTCAAGACCGCAGGGGCGGGAAATGCATACCGACATGACCTGCCCGGACGAAAGCTCAAGTTGCAGATACCGCTGCTCGCGATTGAGCGTTGGCTCTTCACCTGCGGCAGCGCCCTCGTGTTCCGCAGAAGGCGGCACGCTGCTTTGTGCTGCGTCTGCCGGGGCTGCCCCAGAGCTGGGCGCAGAGCCGGACATAGAACCTGGCATTGGGCAGGCGGCCATGGCCGCATCCACAGCGGCCTGCAACTGCGGGGATGGAATAACTTCTACCACCTGCGCGCCCAAGGCCGACGCCGCAGCAGGAAATTCACGCGCCAATGCGCGGTTACAGCGGCGGATGCGCCCATGCGGGCCCAACACCAGCACGCCGTCGCTCATGGTTTCCAGTATGCTTTCAAGCTGGGCTGTCTGCTCAGCAGCAGTGCGCACATGATCTTCAATATTTTCAGCCATGCGGTTTACAGCTTCAGCCAGCGGAGCAAATTCCCTGCCGGGAATGCGCCGCAAACGCCGCTGAAAATTCCCCAGTGAAATGGCTTCCACCACAGAGACCATCTGTGAAAGCGAATTGCGCAATGCACCTGAGAGCAGCCCCGCAAGAATCAACGAGAGCACCAACGTCACAATGCCGATTCTGGTGAATACGGCCACGCGGCTTTCAATTTCCTGTTTCAGATTGTTCAGCGGCAAGGCAATGCGCAGCAACCGCGCGTCATTTACACGCACCGAGGCATACGCCATATCCGTACCCAACGTTCCGCTCGAACGCACGGAATACCCCTGCCCGCCCTGCATGGCAGCCCGTACCTCCGGCCTGTCCGCATGGTTGTCGAGCTTGGAAACCGGCTGCGCGCCCGGCGCTGTGTCGGCCAGCACGTTGCCGCTGTTGTCAAGGAGCGAAAGCCGTTCCTGAGGCATTTGCAATATGGCTGCCAGTTCGCGCAGGCCTTCAGGATTCGCCCCTGCCTTGCCAAGAATAGCAGCAGAAAGCGTAGTTTCGCGCAACAACCTTTCGCGCGCCGCGTCAACCTGACTCTGCTCAAAGGAAGCTCTGCCGTAATAAACGGCAATTCCCGAAGCAATGAGCGCTGCGGCAAGCACGCTGCAAAAAATTCGTGTTCTGAAAGAAAGCATGGTTTTTCTCGCTCGTAACATGCTGTCGTGGGCAATTACATTTTGAAAATGTGCAGCCTCAAAACGGTCAAACGATAACGCTGTCTACCATCAGCCAGACGCTCCGCCACCGTTGGCGCACCGCCCTGCTCCCGCTGCTGGGCCCTTATTCCTTGATGCGGTAGCCAACGCCGCGCACAGTCTCCAGCATGGGAGCCGCCTCGCCCAGCTTGGCGCGCAGCCTGCGCACATGGGTATCTACGGTACGGGCGTAGCCTTCAAAGGAATAACCCCATACGTTGTTGAGAAGCTGCTCCCGGGTGCGGACTGACCCGGCATGCCGCAGCAAGTCTTCAAGCAGGCGGAATTCCGTGGCCGTGAGGTTCAGCAATTCCCCTTCCACTTCGGCGGAATGCGCCTCGGTGCGCAGGCGTATGCCGTGGCGCTCAAGCACAGGGCTTTCAACCTTGCGCCCACCGCGCCGCAGCACGGCCTTGACCCGCAGCATCAACTCGCGGACGCTGAAGGGTTTGACCACATAATCATCGGCACCAAGACTCAGCCCCACAACCCGGTCCACTTCTTCACCACGTGCGGTGAGCATGAGCACCGGGATGTGGGAGGTTTCAGCCTGCGCGCCAAGACGGCGGCATACTTCAAATCCATCCACACCCGGTAGCATCACATCAAGAAGCACCAGGTCGGGGGTATGCTGCCGGGCAAGGGCCAGGCCCTGCGTGCCATCGGCTGCTTCATGCACAGTGAATCCCTCGCGCTCAAGATTGAAACGCAAAAGTTCACGAATATCGGCTTCGTCTTCAACTATCAGTATTTGCTGGCTCATATGTTTCACCTCTATGACGCAAACAGAGTACAGCGGCTTTGTGCGCCAAACTGATGGAGGGCATGTTACAATTGCGTGACGAAAAACATTTTAAATAAGTTGCAATATTTCAGCATGTTAATTGTATATATTGCAGTTTCACGCAGTCTTCTGCGTTTCGTCATATTTTTGTAACAGAGGCGGGCAAAAAGAGAAACGTACCGGGAAACGCCCTGGCACCAACATTAGAAACCAAGGAGAAAATCCATGTCTATCGGAAAACTGCTCGTCACCGCCCTCGCTGTTCTGAGCCTCAGCGCTCCTGCCATGGCTGCCCAACAGGTCATCATCAACGGTTCCACCACTGTTCTTCCTGTGGTTCAGAAAGCTGGCGAAGCCTTCATGGCCTCCCACCCCGATGTGGAACTGAGCATTTCCGGCGGCGGTTCCGGCAACGGCATCAAGGCACTCATTGAAAAGCAGTGCGACATCGCCATGAGCTCGCGCGACATCAAGGAAAAGGAAGTTGAAGCCGCCAAGAAAAACGGCGTGACCCCCAACCGCGTTGTTGTTGCTATTGACGCCATCGTGCCTGTGGTCAACCCCGCCAACCCGGTTGCCGCCCTTACCTCTGCCCAGCTGCGCGACATCTACGCCGGCAAGATCACCAACTGGAAGGAACTTGGCGGCCAGGACGGCAAGATCGTTGTTATCTCGCGCGATACGTCCTCCGGTACCTTTGAATGCTGGCAGGAACTTATCATGAAGGAAGAGCGCGTTAACCCCGCCGCTCTCATGCAGGCCTCCAACGGCGCTGTGGTGCAGGCCGTTTCCAAGAACAAGAACGCCCTCGGCTATGTTGGCCTGGGTTACCTCGACAAGTCCACCAAGGGCCTCAAGGTCAATGATGTGACCGCCACCGCCCAGACTGCCCTTTCCAAGCAGTGGCCCATCGCCCGCGAACTTTTTGTCTTCACCAACGGCGCGCCTGCTGGCGGTGCCAAGGCTTTTGTTGATTACCTGCTGGATCCCGGCAAGGGCCAGAAGAACGTGCTTGAAGTGGGTTATGTGCCCCTGGGCAAGTAGGTAGACTACTACCCGCGTTACACCCACAGCATCGGCGGAGCGGGACGGCATGAGCCTCCCGCACCCGCCGGGGAGAAAGCGCAATGCGCTCCAGAGACATCAAGGAAAAAGCGGTGCGCGTCACCCTTACCACCATGGCAGGCAGCTCGCTGCTGGCTCTGGCTGGTATTGTCATTTTTCTCTTCATGGAAGGCCTGCCGCTTTTCAGCGAATACCCCTTCCTCAATTTTCTGTTCGGCAACCTCTGGTATCCGACTGAGGAACCGGGATTGTTCGGCATATTTCCCCTGCTGGTGGCCTCACTGGCGGTGACGGTACTTTCGTCCCTGCTGGCGGTGCCCATGGGGGTGCTGACGGCGGTTTACCTGACGGAAATCGCCCACCCCAACGTACGGCGCGTCATCAAGCCCTTTGTGGAGCTGCTGGCGGCATTGCCCTCGGTTGTGCTGGGCTTTCTGGGCATGGTGGTGCTTGCGCCCTTCTTGCAGGATTATCTGGATGCCGCCACAGGGCTGAATCTGCTCAATGCCTCGCTGGTACTGGCGCTCATGAGCGTGCCGACCATCTGCTCCGTGTCTGAAGACGCACTCTTCGGCGTGCCACGCGACCTGCGCGAGGCATCGCTGGCACTGGGCGCGACCCGTTGGCAGACAACAGTGCGAGTGGTTATTCCTGCCGCTCTTTCGGGCATAGGCACGGCTGTGATGCTTGGCATGTCGCGCGCCATCGGTGAAACCATGGTGGTGCTGATGGTTGCTGGCGGGGCAGGCATCATCCCCACCTCGCTGCTTGACCCGGTGCGGCCCATGCCTGCCAGCATTGCCGCTGAAATGGCGGAGGCCGCCTTCCGCAGCGAACACTACCACGCGCTGTTTGCTATTGGCATTGTACTCTTTTTCCTGACGCTGAGCTTCAACCTGGCCGCCGGTTATATTGCCGAAAAGCACCGTCAGGTGGGAACCTCCAGCCTGTAAACGCACAGTGTTGCAAGGTTGCACAGTATGACGCCAGTTCAGAACGAGGAAAAATCCATGTCAGCCACCAGCCGCCTTACCCCTGTTCCTTCCGCCGGGCCGAGCATCAAGCTCACACCGCGCCCTCTGGAAGCAGACCTCAAACACCACGATGCGGACGAACCGCCGCGCGAAGAAGGTGCGCGCCTGCAATTTGCCAGCGGCAAGGGCCGCGGGCAGTACCAGACCTTCATGTTCTGGCTGTTGCGCGCGATTGCCGCCTGCAACGTGCTGGCACTGCTGGCCGTATGCGCTTTTTTGCTGCAAAACGGCTTGCCTGCCTTAAGCTGGTCGTTCCTGACCGAGGCCCCCCGACAGATGATGACCCAGGGCGGCATATTCCCTTGCATCGTCGGCACGGCAATTCTGTCGCTAGGTTCCCTCTTGCTGGCGTTTCCTCTGGGCGTGGCCTCCGCCGTGTACCTCAATGAATACGCCAAGCGCAACGCCTTTGCCCGCTTTGTGCGTCTGGGGGTCAACAACCTCGCGGGTGTGCCTTCTGTGGTTTTTGGCCTGTTCGGGCTTTCATTTTTTGTTACCTTTTGCGGATTTGGCGTAAGTATTCTTTCTGGCGTGCTTACCCTTGCGGTTCTGACACTGCCAGTCATTATCGGCACAGCCGAGGAAGCCCTGCGCAACGTGCCGGACACGTACCGCGAGGCCTCGCTGGCTCTGGGCGCAACCAAATCGCAGACCATTGCCCGCGTTATTTTGCCAAGTGCCCTGCCCGGCATGCTGACTGGGGCCATTCTGGGTGTGGCGCGCGCCGCGGGCGAAACCGCCGCCATCATGTTTACGGCCTCGGTATTCTATATGCCCAAGGGGCCGGATTCCATATTCAGCCCGGTCATGGCGCTTCCCTACCATATGTATGTTCTTGCCACGGCAGGTACGGAAATCGACAAGACCCGCCCGCTGCAATACGGCACCGGCCTTGTGCTGCTCTTGCTGGTGCTGGGCATGAACCTGCTTGCCATCATCCTGCGCGACAGATTGCAGAAACGTTACTAATTCTCACACCCTCCGCCTTCAGACTCCAATACCCTCTCCTTCCCTCCTCTCTGTCAGAGCCCGCGCAAGCGGGCTCTGGTCGTGTTGGCCTTGCCATTCGGGCTAAAAGCAAGGGCAAGCTACTGCATGGCTGCATTTCTGGCGGGCGGGGTTCATTCTATCCGCTGTTGAGACAGCTGAGAGGTTGTCAGCCTTATGAAAAGGCGCATGTGTTTGGGCATCAGCCTGCTGCGATCCACGGCTTGATCTGCTGTAGGCAGTGTTTACAGGCAGGTCTGAACCAACGCTCAAAGAACTGCCTTGGCACAGACGCAAAAAGGGAGGCCCGAAGGCCTCCCTTTGAATGCGTATCAAGCCGTCCGCAGACGGTTGCTCTTGGATTAGAAGCTGTACGCGAAGACCACTTTGGCCTGGTACATGTCCTGCTTGCTGAACGAGCTGGGGGTCTGAGCCTTCTTCCAGGTGCTGTTGTCCATGCAGTTGACCATGTAGTCCAGTTCCAGGTTCATTTCCAGGTTCTGGTAGATCTTGTAGGAGTTCACGAGGTTGAATTCTACAAGACCGTCGTTGGTGGTCAGGTAAGGCACGGTGTTGGCGCCAAGACCATCGGACCAGGAGTAGGCGGTCTTCATGTACTTGACCATGCTGGTGCTGTTGGTGCCGCCCCAGTAGGCCACACGGAAGGTGTGCTTCAGGTCTTCCAGGAAGCTCATGTCCTTCAGCTGGGTGCCGATGCCCCAGGTACCGGCGTAATCAACGCCGTAGTCCTGACGCAGCCAGCCCATGTTGCCGTCGCCCATGTAGGAGGTGAAGTTGCCGGTGGGCACCAGGGAAGGCATGCGCTCGGAACCGTTCTTCACGCTGCTGTCGTCGCCGGAAGCGTACCAGCCGAACAGACCGGGGGTGGCCCAATCCATCTTGTATTCAACAAGGGCCTTGGCCAGCCAGCCCTGACGCTGGGAGCTGCCGCGCACCCATTCGTTGCTCTGGCCCTTCTGCACATCGTAACGGCCCATGCCTTCAACATAGCCATAGTTGATGTCCAGCTCGATGTTCAGGGGATCGAACACGGTCACAGCCAGGGGCAGACCGGCCCAGAACATGGAACCGTAAGACTTGCTGGTGCCGCCGAGGCGCACGAAATCGTTACCGGTGATGGACGAACCCATGGGGGCGGGCATCAGGGTCATGGGCGGGTTGCCGTCATTGTTGTTGGCAACCTGATTGTATTCGTTCTTGTCGGCGTCGTAGTTGGTCAGGGTATTCTTGCCCAGCATGCCGTACATGATCCAGGGGGTCACGTTCACGCCATCAAAGGTCAGGGGGGCAGTCACGCCGAACAGATCCATGTTGTCAAGATAGTTCACATGGTTGGTGCCGTGGTAACGGGCATCCTTGCCAGAGAAGTTATCATTGAAGGGGCGCGCCCAGAAAGCGGTCATGCTGACGTTTTCATTGAACTTGTACGAAGCGACAACAGCGGCCACGTCGGTATCAAGAATAGCGGAGCCACCAGCAACGGTGTTGGGCAGGGCAAGACCCTGGATACCCATGCGCACCTTGGCATCGGTCTGGGGGATGGCCCAGTCGATGTAGGCGTTCTTCACTTTAACCTGATTGTTGCCGTCAGCGCCGAGGGAGCCGCCAGAGGCGCTCTGACCCCAGGTCTGGGTGCCAATTTCAAAGTACACGGTGCCGGACAGGGCTTCAGAAGCCACGGCGTCCAACTGCAAGCGCACGCGCTGCTGGGCAACAAAGCCGTCGCCATTGTCGCCCTTGGTCTTGTTGCTGTTTTCACGGGTCTTGCTGGTCAGGCTGTTGTCGCCAGCGCTAAAGCCCATGAGCCACTGGCCCTTAGCCTTGAAATCAATGGCGCTGGCACCGGTGGCCGCGCCGAACACCAGGCCGGCGGCCAGGATAAGCGTACAGATGCGTTTCATAAATCCCTTCCTCTCTAGTTTTTCCCACAGGGTTGACACAAGCCTGCTCCAACACAGGCTGGGAAAACATATCTAGAATCATGTATGAAGGCAACCGTTTTCGTCAAAAAATTTTTACCAGACTGTCACAATGGCAGAAATATGACGCCCAAATGACATGCAGGCAATGCCAAGGCTCTCATCCTGCCGATCTAAAACCACTGGCGTTGCTACGCCGGGAGCCATTGCTCTGCATTCTTCCCCAAAGTTGTCTGCAGGGGCTTACCCCGAATACGCGTTCAATTTTTTTGCTGGGCAAGAAGTTCCCCCCTCTTTAAAGGAGTCGCGTGCGCACACAAAAGCCCGCCCCTGTTCAAAGCCAGCATTGCTGCGGCATCATGAACAGGGGCGGGCCACGGGCTCACCCAAAAATCAGAACTTACCTATTCGACTTACAGAAAATCAGGATCAGCGGCAGCCTTGCCCTCTGCCAGCATAATGCGCACATAGTGCAGGCTGTGCTCGTCAACCGGAATGATGGGGAAGGACTGGGAGCAACCAGGGCAACGCACCATGCGCGGTTCCGTAGGGCTTGCTTGGGGCACGTGCTTGCCGCAGTTGGGGCACTGATAAAAAAACAGAATTTCCATTCCGTCTGGCGCAACAGGCTGGACGGGTCGCTTGCGCTCAGCCACGGTTGGCCTCCCCTGCATTTTGGGGCGCGGCCAGATTGCGCCCGGTCATCAGTTCAGAAGGCTGCATTCCCCAAAGGCCAAGAATGGTGGTGGCCACATCGGCCAGCCTGCCGTCCGCCAGGGCGCGCACCTTTCCATCTGGTTCCAGCAGAATGCAGGGAACGGGATTGGTGGTGTGGGCCGTGTGGGGCTGGCCATCGGGCGTGAGCATTTTTTCGCAGTTGCCGTGGTCGGCAATGACAATCATGCGGCCCTTGCGGGCCTCCACAGCGGCAACCATGCGCCCCAGGCAGGCGTCAACCACTTCGCAGGCGTTGACCGCAGCCTGGAGAATGCCCGTATGACCCACCATGTCGCCATTGGCGAGATTGCAGACCACAAGATCGTACGCGCCGGAATTCCAGGCTTCCACAAATTTGTCCGTCACTTCAACGGCGCTCATGGAAGGCTTTTGGTCGTAGGTTTTCACCTCGCGGGGGGACGGCACAAGGATGCGATCCTCACCAGCAAAAGGCTCTTCAAGTCCGCCATTGAAAAAGTAGGTGACGTGCGCGTATTTTTCCGTTTCCGCCAGGCGCAGCTGCTTCAGCCCTTGCCGGGAAACCACTTCGCCAAGCCCCATGCTCACGGCCTCCTTGGGAAAGGCCACGGGGATATTGAAGCTTGATTCATAGGCGGTCATGGAAGCAATCCCGGCCAGAACCGGAACGCGGCCACGGTCAAAGCCGTCAAACTCAGGCTGAATAAACGCCTGGGTAAACTGGCGCATGCGGTCTGCACGGAAGTTGAACAGGAACAGGCCATCGCCATCGGCCATGCCTGCATCATCGCCCGCAGCAAAGCACAGGGGCTTGATGAATTCGTCCGTGATGCCAGCCGCGTAAGAGGCTTCAATGGCCGCAACGGGCGCAAGCGTTGTTGCAGGGGTACCGTGAACGATAACTTCCCATGCTTCCTCAAGGCGCTCCCAGTGCTTGTCGCGATCCATAGCAAAAAAACGGCCCACCATACTGGCGATGCGCGTCTTGGGCTGCCCTTCAATGCTCTTTTGCAGCGCGCGCATAAAATCCACGCCGCTGTGCGGGTCGCGGTCGCGCCCGTCCATGAGGCAGTGGATGCGCACAGGCACCCCTGCCTTATGGGCAATGCCGCACAGGGCTTCAAGATGATGCATGTGGCTGTGTACACCGCCATCAGAAAGCAGCCCCGCCAGATGCAGCTTGCCGCCGCTCTTGCGAATTGATTCAAGCAGCTCGTTGAGTACTGGATTGGCGGCAAAGCTGCCGTCTTCCAGCGCCACATCGATGCGGGTCATGTCCTGATACACCACGCGGCCTGCGCCGATGTTCAGATGCCCCACCTCGGAATTGCCCATGTAGCCGCGCGGCAGCCCCACATCGCGCCCGGAGGCTACCAGCTGGGAATGCGGGCAGCTCACAAGGAGCGCATCCATATTGGGTGTAGCTGCAATATAGGGCGCGTTGCCGGGCCCCGGCTCGGCAATCCCCCAGCCATCAAGAATCAGCAAAAGCGTGGGCGTCATGATTATTCCCCGCTTCGGGCTTCGGCCAGTGATGCAGCCTTGCCCCACAGGGCTTCAAGGCCGTAAAGCTCGCGCACCGGCTCCAGAAAAACGTTGACGACAATGTCGTTCATGTCCACCAGAATCCACTGACCGGCGGTGTAGCCTTCCATGCGCAGATATTCAAAATTGCGCTGGCGGCAAAGTTCGCCCACGCCATCGGCGAGGCTCTGGGCGTGACGCACCGAACCGGCGCTGGCAATGACCAGAGCCTCGGCAAAACCGCCCTGCCCGGCCATATCTATGCTGACCACGCGCGCGGCCTTGTGCTCTTCAAGCCACGTGACCACGTCCGCCAGCTTTTCTTCCAGGGGGACATCCGAATAACGCTTGGGGGCAGTGCCCCCTGCAGGTGAAGAAGAAGTGTTGTTTTCCATACCCTGCACATAACGTAAAGACGGGGCAAGAGCAATGGCGCAGCAAGCCGCCAACGCGCTGAAACGAGCGCGAAATCGCGCCAATCCGTATTGACCGCGCCAGCGCATTGCGGCATACCCAAACGAAGCTTTTTAGGGATCAGCGTCGCGCTTTTGCGCCGCCAAACGCCAGCCGCAGAAGGAGAGGGCCGTGCTTTTCAACATCAAACAGGAAACTCTGCCACGCGAAGAAATGGAGGCGCTGCAACTGCGCCGCCTGCGTGATTTGTGCAACCGCGTCTACGCCAACGTGCCCTTTTATCGCAAACGTTTTGACGAGGCGGGCATTACCCCTGCCGACATCAAGTCGCTGGCGGATCTTAAACTGCTGCCCTTTACGGAAAAGCAGGATCTGCGCAACCACTATCCTTATGGCCTTTTTGCGGTTCCCAAGGATCACATCGTACGTCTGCACGCCTCCAGCGGCACCACGGGCAAATCTGTTGTGGTGGGCTATACCCAGCGCGACCTCGAAACCTGGGCGGAACTGATGGCCCGCAGTTTGGCAGCCGCAGGCGTGGTGCGCTCGGACGTGGTGCATGTGGCCTATGGTTACGGCCTCTTTACCGGCGGGCTGGGCGCGCACTATGGCGCGGAGCGCCTTGGCGCAACCGTTGTGCCCGCTTCTGGCGGCGCGACCCGGCGTCAGGCCGGTTTGCTGCGCGATTTTGGCGCAACAGTGCTCTGCGCCACGCCGTCCTATGGTCTGCATCTGTGGGAAGCGTCCATGGAAGTAGGCGTTAATTTTCGCGATCTGCCCCTGCGCGTGGGCGTTTTCGGTGCCGAGCCGTGGTCTGAAGCCATGCGCCGCGACATTGAGGATAAAATGGACATCAGCGCCATGAACATTTACGGCCTGTCCGAAATCATGGGGCCCGGCGTTGCCATGGAATGCGAGGAAGCCAAGTGCGGCATGCATTTGTGGGAAGACCACATCCTGCCCGAAATCATTGACCCCGTTACGGGCGACCAGCTCCCCCCCGGCGAAGTGGGTGAACTGGTGCTGACCACGCTGACCAAGGAAGGCATCCCCATGTTGCGCTACCGCACGCGCGACCTCACCAGCCTTGATTACACCCCCTGCCGGTGCGGCCGCACCCACGTGCGCATTTCGCGCCTCCAGGGCCGCAGCGACGACATGCTCATTATCCGCGGCGTCAACGTGTTCCCGCAGCAGATTGAGGGCATCCTGATGGAAAGCGAGGGGCTTTCCCCCAACTACCAGATCATCGTGGACCGCGTGCACAACCTCGACACCCTCGAAGTGCGCGTTGAGATGAACGAGAACCTCTTTGCCGATGAAATCCGCAAGCTGCAAATGCTTGAAGGCCGCCTGCAAAAGACCATCAAGGAATACCTGGGCGTCTCCGCCAAGGTACGCCTGATGGAACCCCGCTCCATTGAGCGCTCCGAGGGCAAGGCCAAGCGCATTGTGGACAACCGCAAGGATTAGGCTACCGGCCAGGCGAGAAATATTGGCTGCATGCGCGCTGTAAAACGGCATGTGCGGCACACTTGGGGGCCATCGGCAATGCGGATGGCCCCTTTTGACAAAGACAGTGCACAGCAATGACCCTGACATTTTTAATTGTTATTTCAGTATATTAACAATTTTGTCTAAAAAGCGGCGAAAAAAAGTCCAGCAATGCTTGACACCTCAGCCAAGTCCGCGTAGAACGTTTTCTCGCTGAGCGGGAGTAACTCAGTGGTAGAGTGCAACCTTGCCAAGGTTGAAGTCGCGGGTTCAAATCCCGTCTCCCGCTCCACTTTT
>NZ_CABSIF010000024.1 GCF_902477725.1 uncultured Desulfovibrio sp.
GACTCTTTTGCCTTTTCTGACTTTCTTGCCTTTAACTGCCTTTCACCCACTAGCCATCATCAAAAGCAGGTCGTGGCGTTGCCTTCCTTATACTCGCCGGAGCGAAGCGAGGGCGATGGATGGTGTTGAGTGAATTTGCAAAATACGCATTTTTCTGGCCGGACAAGGAAAAATCCTGTTTTTGAGCGCAGCGTACTCGTGTACGTGAGCATCAAAAACAGGATTTTAACGCAGTCAGGTCAAAAAAGTCGGGTTTGCGTAAATGCGCACGACAGGCTCACCCCGCCGCCAAACTCTCCCATCCTTACTGTCTTATTTCTACCGCACAGACTTCCCTGCGCAGCCTCTACCGTTCAAAATAGGTGTACCCGCGCAAACCGTCTTCAAATGCCTGCATAATGGCAAACCGGTCGCTGGCCGAAATCCGCCCTTGCCGCACAGCCTGCTCCGCCGTACTGCGCAGATCTTCCAGAATGCGGCGCGGCTCATATTCCACATAGCTCAGAATATCCGCCACAGAGTCACCCCTGATTTCGCGCACATACTCATAATTGCCGTCATCCCGCACCCTGATGGAAACAACGTTGGTGTCGCCCATGAGATTATGCAGATCACCCAGGGTTTCCTGATACGCACCCACCAGGAACACGCCAAGGTAATATTCCTCGCCGTCCCGTAAGGGGTGCAGATCAAGGGTGGGCTTCATGCCCTGCGGGTCAATGAAATGGTCAATCCGGCCATCAGAATCGCAGGTAATATCAGAAATAATGCCCTGCCGCGAAGGAAATTCCTTGAGCCGATGCACGGGCATAACCGGGAACAGCTGGTCAATGGCCCAGGAGTCGGGCAAGGACTGGAACACGCTGAAGTTGCCGTAATAGATGTCGGCAAGGCTCACATCGATGTCCGCAAGATCGCGAGGTATCGTCTTGAGCCGTGTTTTCTCCTGAGCAATGCGCATGATGATGGCCCAGAAAAACCGCTCGGCCAATGTGCGCTGACGCAGATTCACCCGCCCTGTCGAGAACAGCTGACGCATCTCGTCCCGGTAGTAAATGGCGTCGTTATAGCACTCCTGCAAATTGCGCAGGGTGATGTTGGCAAGGGTTTCGCGCAGGTTCAGCACAGGCTCCGGCGTGCCCTCGGGCAGGGTATCGGGCAGCTGCACTTCTTCCACCATGCTCACATCAAGCACGTTAAAGAGCAGCACGGAATAGTAGGCCACTGTGGCGCGGCCGGATTCCGTAATGATGTGCGGATGCGGGATCTTCTGCTCATCAAGAATGCTCATGATGGCTTCAACAATGTCGGCGCTGTATTCGTCGAGCGTATAGTTGCGCGACGAAACATAGTTGGTGTGCGAACCGTCATAGTCCACAGCCAGACCGCCGCCAAGGTCAAGATAGCCCATGGGGGCGCCTTCCTGCACCAGGCCCACGTAAAGACGCGCGCCTTCCATGACACCGGTACGGATGTCGCGAATATTGGAAACCTGCGACCCGAGGTGGTAGTGCAGCAGCTTGAAGCAATCAAGCATGTCGTTGGCCTTGAGCGTATCCACAACGTCTACGATCTGCGCGGGTGAAAGGCCAAAGGTGGAGCGTTCGCCGCCGGAATCCGTCCAGTGGCCGCTGGCCTTTACGGCCAGCTTGGCGCGCACGCCGATGTTGGGCCGCACGCCGAGCGCCTTGCTGCGCTCAAGCACAACTTCCAGCTCGCTGGGCATTTCGAGAACAAAGAGCACGTTAAAGCCAAGGCGCAGAGCCTGAAGGCCAAGGTCGATGAATTCTTCGTCCTTGTAGCCGTTGCAGACAATGCAGGCCTCGCGGTCACGCATGAGCGACACGGCGGCAATGAGTTCCGCCTTGGAGCCGACCTCCAGGCCGTGATGGTAGGTGGAGCCGAACTGGGCTATTTTTTCCACAACCTGCTGCTGCTGGTTGACCTTGATGGGAAAAACGCCACGGTACGAACCCGTATAATTCAGATTTTTGATAGCCTTGCGGAATGATTCGTGGATATTGGCAATGCGCGAATCCAGAATGTTTTCCACGCGCAACAGCACGGGCATATCATACCCGCGCTCTTTCAGCCCGGCGATAACTTCCGGTATCGAAACCTGCGGCCCCTTGGGCCCCTGCGGACAAATCACAACTTCACCCGCATCCGACACGTCAAAATACCCGGCACCCCAATTACGGATGCCGTACAGTTCGATGGAATCTTCCACCCGCCACTGCTGCAATGCGCGGTTTTTTGCCAATTCCTGCTCCTGGAGCGCCGCAAGGCGCATATATAATGTTGATTCAGCTCCGAAAATGGAGCGTTAGGTTGCCGCCGTTCAAAAAACGACCGCAGATGGTTGCACAAAAAATGCGGCGTAATTATGCCGTGACCGTGCCGAATGTCAATCATCGCCAAAAGGGCGGCAAGAGCAGATTGTTAGGTGCGTGGCTAACTATCTTCTTGACGGCGGGTACTCCTTGCTTCATTTTTTCTCTTGCGCGCAACGGCCTTATGTCGGCTATTTCACACTTATGGGGAACGCCATGAAACCAGCCCAGAATCCCCTTCCTCTCCTCCTGCTTTTTTTTCTGCTCGCCCTTGGGGCCTGCTCGCAAGACGACAGCAAAAAAAATGCTGTGCCGTCTGCCCCTGTGCGGGTTGAAGCCGTTGCACGGGTCGATGTGCCGCGCCTGCTGCATGCTGTGGGCAACGTGCGGGCTTCTGCCTCTGTGGGGGTAAAGCCCCGCGTAACGGGCGAAATTCAGCAGGTTCACTTTACCGAAGGTCAGGATGTGCGCGAGGGCGCCCCGCTTATCACCATTGACCCCCGCCCATTTGAGGCGGCCCTGCGCGAAAAGAAAGGGCAACTTGCCAAATCGCAGGCGCAGCTTGCCAAAGCCCAAGACGACATGAACCGTTACGGCAAGCTCGTGGGCGGTGGTTACGTAAGCCGCGATGCCTATGAGAAGACCGCGACCGATGCGGCGGCCCTGCGCGCCACGGTGCAGTCTGACAAGGCAGCTGTGGAAAGCGCCGCCCTTGACCTCAGCTACTGCACGGTGGTGGCTCCCATCAGCGGGCGAGTGGGCGCACTCAATGTGGACAAGGGCAACATGGTCAAATCAGCTGACGCCACGGTTATTGTCAGCATAGACACGCTTTCGCCCATTTATGTGGGCTTTTCTGTGCCAGAGGTGCATCTGCCTGTCATCATAGAACAGATGGCGCAAACAACGGTACCGGTTTCTGCGACTCCTGCCGGGGGCGCGACGGAAAAAGGCCTTCTCACCCTTGTGGACAATACGGTAGACACGCGTACCGGCACCATCCGGCTGCGCGCCACCTTTGAAAACAGCCAGCGCCGTTTGTGGCCGGGGCAGTTTGTGCAGGTGGAGCTGCCGCTGGGCATGGCCGCCGGGGCTCTGACCGTGCCCACACGTGCCGTGCAGTCTGGCCGGGACGAATCCTACGTGTACGTGGTGGATAAGGACAGCCGGGCCAGCTATCGCAAGGTGAGGCCGTTGTTTGAATACGCTGACCGCACGGTTGTGGACGGCAACGTGACCGAAGGCGACAAAATTGTGGTGGATGGTCAGGTACGGCTGGCTCCGGGCCTGATGGTCAAGATCATGGACTGAAACTTTACAGAAGCAAACCAGTGCCGCACACAACGGCCTGATATTTGCATATTTTCGGGCAATACCAACAGGCGGTCAATTTTTCCACATGGCCGCCGCGCGCTCAAGCGCGAGTGCAATGACGCAGCAAGGCGTCAAGCCTGAGGAGAAGCCCGATGGAACTGGAATTCCGTTTTCGCAATAATGATCTGGGGCCTGTTTTTCCTACCTTTCAGGAAAGGGTCAACTCCATGCTGCCCGTGAACAGGGCAGAAAGTACCCCCGCGGCCCCGGCAGCGCCCGCTGACGATGACGTCAACACCTCCGCCGCGCCGGTTCTGGAACAGACTGTTCCCGGCACCCCGCACATGCTCAATTCTGATGAAATGCGTCAGGCCCTTGCTCAGGTGGAGCAGGAAGCCATGCAGCACAGTCAGGATCTTGTGCAGGTGCATAGCGGCCTGAACGAACAGCGCGTTGCGCGTTTGCTGGGCCTGCTGGACTAGACCGGGGCTGTCCTCGCCCCAACGGAGCAATTTCTAACGAGAATTGCTCGCCCTTGTATTTCGCCGGATGGCAAATTGCTCAAACAAAAGCCGTTCCCACCTTTTTCGGCAAGGAACGGCTTTTGTCGTTGGTCAAAATCCTTTTGGCGTGCGCTGTACAGGCTATTCCTGAATGAGTGCCCGCACGTTTCCGAGCAGCAGGCAACAAAGAGCCAACATCTCGCGGTAAAACACCGTATTGGCGCATTCCGAAGCCTTTTTCAGGCAGTCTCCAGCCCAGGCCAGGATGTGCTCGTCCATAAAAGCCGCCAGCGCAGCCTCCGGGGATTGCCCCTGGCTTGAGGCAACGGCCCCGTCCATGTTCTGCACAAGAAAAAGAATGAAGGCCAGTTCCAGCCCCAGATGGTCCTCGGGCTCGTGCCCGTCCCGCTCTGCGGCAATGCCCCACTCCCTGTAGCTGTCGCGCACTTCCTGGGTTCTGCGGCCAAAAAGCAGACGGTCTTTCTCCCGCCACACGGATTCCCACGGCGCGGCGGCAGGCTGCGGCCCGGAAAACAGGGCCAGATGATCCATGTGCAGATCCAGATACAGCGCGCGGCAGGAGTCCTGCGCCGCCTCTGCCGGATAGGCTGCCGTAAGGGCGGCAGTGCGGCCCTCCGGATCAAGAACCTCGCCCCAAAGCTTTTCAGCCAGCTCTGAAGGCCTGAAACATGCCCAAGCACCAAAGCCTTGCAAAAGCCCGCCGCCAATGACGCCGCGCAGCAGGTCTTCATTTGGCGAATTCTGGAAAATGCGGCTGCAAAACTGCAAGGCCACAACGTATTGCGTCAACTGTTCCTGTTCCATATGTATTGATGCGGGGGCCATCTGGCCCCCGTAGAGTTTGCCGTGCCTACATGCCCAGGCGTGAATAGGAAAGATAGAAAACAAGCCGCCCGAACACTTCTCCCAGAACAATCAGGAAAAATGCGGGAACCGCCAGCGCCGGACGAAATCCTTTGCCCTGCATGCCACGGGCCGCAGCCAGAGCCAGCAGCACAACGCCCAGACCCGATGCCAGCGCGTGCAATCCGTGCGACCATGCAATGCACGCCGGAGGCAGCAGGCGGGAACCCGGATTGACAAGGGCAGACTGCTCAGGCATTGCCAGCGGCAAGCTCACGGCCATAAGCACAAGGCCCAGTACCGTCCACACAAGGCAGGGGCCCAGTGCGCGCACGGGTGCGGATTCCTTGCGCAGGCTCAGCACCACGCCATGCCAGGATCCGCCGAGCAGACATGTGGAAGCCAAAAAGGCTGTAAAAACGCCCCAGTTGCGCCAGCCGGGCATTGTGGCCTGATTGTAAACGCAGCTCATGACGAACAGCAGCGCTATGCCGCACAGGCCCGCCACGATCATGGCTTTCTTCTCGCCATCCACCGCATGCTTTTTGCGCCCGACCACCACCAGCCACAGCAGGGCAATCCCCACAAGGCCGATCATGAGAATTTCGCGGCTGAGCCACGACTGCGTCACGTGCAGCAAGGTAAAGGGTGCATGCAGGGGCGTGCCCAGATGCACAAAACTGATGATCACGGCCACGGCAAACAGAAGCAGGGCCGCCACATTCTGCCGCCGCACGCCTTCGCGCAGTGCGCGGTCGGCTTCGTTGCCAAGCACGCACTTGCCCACCAGCACCATGCCCACGGCCATCTGCACCAGCAAGGTGAAGAATACCAGTGGAAATTCCTGAAGATACTCCATGTTACATTTCCTCCGGATTACGGATGCTGCCCATGTTGCTGCCCACAGGCTGCGCATTGTGGGGCGGCGTAATCACAAGACAGGGGGAGGTCACGCTCTGCTCCGGCAGCGGAGCCACATGCACGGCATCGCCGAACTGCTTTTTCAGGTCTTCATATTCGCCAAAGTGGATGGCCCGCATGGGGCAGGCTTCCACGCACAGGGGTTTGAGCCCGGCTGCCAGCCTGTCCTTGCAGAAATCGCACTTGGTCATTCTGCCCATCTGCTTGTCATACTGAGGGGCGGAATAAGGGCAGTTCCACTCGCAATAGCGGCACCCCACGCACTTGTCGGGGTCCACGCTCACAATGCCCTGCTCGTCCTTGTGCATGGCTGTGGTGGGGCAAACCTTCACGCACACGGGGTTCTGACAGTGGTTGCAACTGACGGACGTATAGTAGGAAAACACGTTCTGATCGAACGTACCGTTGGCGCGGCGCACCCACTTGCCGCCCGTGTACTCCGCCACGCGCCGCCACATGACGCCCTGGGGCAGGTCATGGCCGTCGATGCAGGCCACCATGCATGTTTTGCAGCCCGTGCAGGCTGTCATATCTATATAAAAAGCCGGCTGTTTCACAATAAATCTCCTCAATGCAGACAGTTCCGCGCAACAGGCTAGATTTTAACCACATCCACAAGATTGGTGTGCTGCGGATTGCCCTTGGCCAAGGGGGTCATGTGCGTTTTTGTCAGGGTGTTTATGCACCCGCCCTGATCCACGCCGTTTTTGTCCGGGGTGTACCATGCGCCCTGCGGCAGGCTGAGCACACCGGGCATGATGCGCGGCGTCACCTTGACCCGCACGACCACAGCGCCGCGGTCATTGAAAACCTTGACCATGTCGTTGTGCCTGATGCCACGCTGCGCCGCATCGGCCTCGTTCATCCAGAGCTGTTGCGGGGCAACCTGTTCAAGCCAGGGAATGTTGGCGTAGCTTGAATGCGTGCGCCCCTTGTAGTGATGCCCGATGAGCTGGAAGGGATGTTTTTTCATGCCCTCATAATCGCACGGGCCTTCCCATGTTTTTTCATACACGGGTAAGGCGTAGATGGCGTCGCCCTTGGGCAATTCCCATGTCTGGTTAAGGTCCCACAGGCGCTTGGAGAATATTTCGATCTTGCCCGAAGGCGTCTTGAGCGGATTGGCCGCCGGATCGTCACGAAAGGCCTTGTAGGCGACCTTTTGCGGCATGGGGAACCACTTGAACAGGCCGATCTTTGAAGCTTCGTCAAAGGATTCCGGCAGTTCCGGTTTTTTGGCGCGGGCCTGGGCGTAAAGGTGCTTCACCCAGTCAAGCTGGCTGCGGCCCTCGGTATATTTTGCCGTCAGATCGGGCAGGCCCAGAAGCTTGCCTATTTTTTCGCTCAGGGCCGCGCAGATATCATACTGCGAGCGGGTCTCGAACAGGGGTTCAATGGCCTTGCGGCCAATGAGCAGGGAACTCTGATCCACCTGATAGCCTTGCTGGATGATGTCGTCCTGTTCCAGTGGCGTCACGGAAGGCAGGAGGATATCCGCAAATTTTGCCGAAGCCGTCATGCGGTTTTCCACCACCACAATGCACTCGCACTTGCTTTCATCTTCAAGAATCTTGCGGGTGCCGTTGATGTCCGAATGCTGGTTGATGAGGGCGTTGCCAGAGCTGTTCCACAAGAACTTGATGCCGTGATCCAGCTTTTCCTTGTTGCGCAGGCCCATCTTTTTGGCAGTCACCTGGGTGTAGTCATCAATGGCGTTGACCCAGGTGTAGAAAGAAATGCGCGTCTTGACCGGATTAGTGCCTTCGGGCATGCGCGGAAAACCAATCTGGCTCACGCTTTCCGCACTGCCGGAACCGCCCCCGGCAATGCCCACGTTGCCGGTAAGGATGGCAAGCATGGCAATGGAACGGGACATGGTGTCGCCGTTGGCGTGGCGCTGCGGCCCCCACCCCTGAATGACGCAGCAGGGCTTGGTGGAGCCGATCTCGCGGGCAAGGCGGATGATCTTTTCCGCCGGATAACCGGTGATGGTTTCCGCCCATTGCGGTGTTTTCGCCGTTTTATCCGGACCTTCGCCCATGATGTATGCGCGGTAGCTGTTGCCTGCGGGCACGCCCTCGGGCATGTGCTCCTCGTCAAAACCAAGGCAGTGGGTGTCCACAAACTGCTGGTCAACCAGACCTTCGTTCATGAGCACATAGGCAATGGCCGCGATAAGCGCGCCGTCAGAACCGGGGCGGATGGGCACCCATTCGTCCCCCAGCTTTGCCATGGAATCCGAATACCGGGGATCAACCATGATGATGCGGGCATTGCCCTTTTTTCTGGCTTCAAACAGCTCATAAGAAAGGCCGCCGCCGCTCTGGCGGGTTTCAAGAATGTTGCAGCCAAACATGACGATAAGCTTTGAGTTCGCCATGTCGTTGATGGTGTTGCCTTCATTGTTCCCATAAAGATAGGGAATAGCTGCTGCAATCTGGGCAGTGCTGTAAGTGCCGTATTCGTCCAGATGCCCACCAAGCAAATTGGCAAGCCTGAAAAATTCGTTGCGGCGCGTCATGCCGCTGGACGTTGTGCCCGAGCCGTACATGCGGTGGATGGACTCCGGTCCGTAGGTGTTCAGCACGCGCACCCATTCCTTGGCCACGGTATCGAGGGCTTCGTCCCAGGAAATGCGCTCGAACTTTCCTTCGCCGCGCTTGGCGCCGGGTACGCGCCGCATGGGGTACTTAATGCGGTCGGGCGAATAGGTGTATTTACGCATTGAACGCCCGCGCAGACAGGCGCGGATGGCCCTGTTGTTGGGGCCGTCATCGGAATTATCCGTTTCCACGCGCGTAACGCGGCCATCTTTGACAAAGGCGCGCAGCGTACACTGCGAGCCGCAGTTCACCACGCAGCCGGAATAAAAGCACTGCTCGCCCGCGCCATACGGCGGCTGGGTGGCGGCACGGGCCAGACCAAGGGGCAAACCACCGCCCAATGGCAAAAGGGATGCACCGCCAAGCGCGGTACACCACTTGAGAACTTCGCGCCGGGTCACTTCCCTGTGCGCGAGCAAAGGCGGGGTGGAGTCGGAATATTTTTTCATCACAATCCTCATTCTGTGCCGCAGACGCGGCAAGGTAACCTTTCCCCTCCGGGACAGGAGGGGGGAATCAGAGTAGGGGCAAACCCAAGAGCAGGTGAAGACAGGACTGAATCAAAAGGACATAGACCACGTATTGGCACTCAGGAGTATCGGACAAAATCCACGGGGTGGGCGATGGTTCCTGGCGGGCGCGCTCCGTCAGATGGAGCGCCTCAAAAGTGGGGAGCTACTGTTCCTTGCACATTATTCAGGCTGTTGCGAGGTTGAAAAACCGCAATATTCACGCTCGTTGCCATAACCGTTACTGTTACCCTCCATTTTACAGGAAGGCAATACCGCCGGAGTCGGCCTCAACGCAGGCGTTTTGAGCAACTTTGCATTTTCAGGATAGCCGCTTGCGCAGCATGTTCAGAAAAATATGAGCAGTTTACGATCGGGATTGCGGAGAATGCATGGATTTGTTCTGCCCGGTACTACCCTGTGAGGGGGCAGGCCTCAGGCAAAAAAATGCCGGGCTGGAACCACGCTATTCCAGCCCGGCGGCATAAATGACTTGCGGCCTTAGAATTCCAGGCACAGCCCCACGGGGCAGTGGTCTGAACCAAAGACGTCCGTTTCAATCCAGGCGTCGCGCACAGCTGGCACTAGCTCCTGCGATACAAAGAAATAGTCGATACGCCAGCCCACGTTCTTTTCCCGTGCGCGGCTCTTGTACGACCACCAGGAATAGCTGTCTGCCTTGTCGCCATGCACATGACGGAAGGTGTCCACATAGCCCATGGCTGTAAAGCGATCCAGAAAGGCCCGCTCTTCGGGCAAAAAACCCGTATACTTTTCGTTCTGCTTGGGGCGCGCGAGGTCAATGGGCTTGTGCGCTATATTAAAATCCCCGCAAACCACAATAGGCTTGCTTTTGCGGCATTCTTCCGCATAGGCGAGAAAGGCGTCGAAAAAGCCCATTTTGTACGGCACACGCTTGAAGCGGCCCGTGGGCTTGCCGTTGTCGTCCAGTTCTTCCGCACCGCCATTGGGAAAGTAGCCATTAAAAAAGTGGAACTGCGGGTACTCCAGATGCAGCAGACGGCCCTCGCCCTGAAATTCCGGCTGGGGCAGCTCTATGCTGACATTCAGCGAAGGTATCTTGCTGAATACCGCCACGCCCGAGTATCCCTTTTTTACCGTGCTCCACGACCAGTGGGATTCCCAGCCGTCAGGATCGCGCACGTCTTCGCTCAACTGGTCAGGGTGGGCCTTAGTTTCCTGCAAGGCCACAACCTGCGCTTCAGTACGCGAAAACCATTCCCATTCGGGCTTGCCCGCCACGGCGCGCAGACCATTGACATTCCATGAAACAAGCTTGAGCTGCATACGTCCTCCTGCCGCAGCATAGCCTTGCCTTGTTTTGCGGGCAAGGGGCCTCAGGGATGGCTTTATCTGCAACGCATTGCCAGAACGGGCTTTTTGCGGTATCAGGAATGTGGGCGTATATACGCCGCCAAACCCTTTTCGGGACATTTTTCAAGGAGTCGCTTATGGATATTTTGCCAATTCGTCGCGCTATTCTGAGCGTTACGGACAAAAGCGGCCTTGTGGAGTTTGCCACGTTTCTTACCTCGCGGGGGGTGGAGCTTATCTCCACCGGCGGCACCCAGAAGGCCCTTGAGGCGGCCGGGCTGGCCGTTACCGCAGTAAGCACGGTAACAGGATTCCCAGAGATTCTGGGTGGCCGGGTCAAGACCCTGCACCCCAAGATTCATGCGGGCATTCTGGCCAACAAGGACGAGCCGCAGCACATGCAGACCCTGACGGAAAAGGGCATTCGCCCCTTTGACCTTGTCTGCGTCAACCTTTACGACTTTGCAGGCGCGGTGGAACGCCACCTCTCGCTTGAGCAGGCCGTGGAGGAAATTGACATCGGCGGCCCCTGCATGCTGCGCGCTGCGGCCAAGAACTTCCACAGCATTCTGGTGCTGCCCTCGCCGCAGTGGTACACCGCCGCCATGGAAGAAATGGAAAAAGACACCACTGTGGGCCTTGAGTTCCGGCAGGTCATGGCCTCGCGCGCTTTTGAGGCAACCTCGCGCTATGACGCACTGATCACCTCGTATCTGCGTCCCTAGGCTTGTACACAGCCCACGCACCGCATTTGTTCACGCACCCGCAGCCCTGCCCCTTTTGAGGTACAGTGGTTGCGGGTGCGGTTAACATTTTTTCGTTCAGGAGCTTCCCATCCCAAAGCCAGAAGGTAACGTTCAGGGGCTCAAGCCGAGCCAGCTTGCAGCACTCACCCGTCTGTTCAACCGTCGTTTCCCGGCGGAAGAAGTCTACACCGTTGACCAGGCGCGGGAACTCTCCCTGCTTTCACGCGCCGTGGGGCGGCAACTGGGCCTGCTCATTGACCGCAAGGGCCGGGTGCAGATGGTTATTGTGGGCGAAGCGGGCAGCATCATGATCCCTGAACTGCCGCGCGGTCGCAGCGGGCAGGAACGCCTGCGCGGCCTGCGCCTGCTGCACACCCACCTTTCCCCCGGCGGCATCAGCCAGGAAGACCTGATGGATATGCTGTTTCTGCGGCTGGATGCCGTGGTGGCGCTCACCGTGAACCCGGTTGGCGAGCCCGTGCAGTGGCAGGCGGCCCATCTCTTGCCCAATCCTTCGGGCGGCCAGCCCTATCATCTGGATACGCCCCAGCCATGGGACCGCACGGAATCCCAGTTTGTCGCCACTGCCGAAGCCCTGGAAGAAGAGCTTGCCCGCAAGGCCGAGGACGCCCGCGAGGCGGACGATACCCCCCGCGCCATGCTGGTTTCTGTAGGCACGCAGCCACGCATCATTCAGGAACGCAATCTGGACGAACTGGCGGAACTGGCCCGCACCGCAGGCTTGACCGTTGCCGGACGCATGGTGCAACGCGTGGCGCAGATCAACCCGCGCCTCATCATGGGCAAGGGCAAGGTGGCAGAACTTGAAGTGCTGGCCCTGCAAGGCCGTGCAGGCATGATGGTTTTTGACGGCGAGCTTTCGCCCGCTCAGTTGCACAACCTGGCAGACATCACCGAGCGCAAGGTCATTGACCGCACCCAGCTTATTCTGGATATTTTTGCCCAGCATGCGGTGAGCCGCGCGGGAAAGCTCCAGGTGGAACTGGCCCAGTTGCGCTATACGCAGCCGCGCCTTGTGGGTAAAAATCGCGCCATGGACCGCCTCATGGGCGGCATTGGCGGGCGCGGCCCCGGCGAAACCAAGCTGGAGACCGACCGCCGCAAAATCCGCGAACGCATGGCCCGCATCCGCAAAGAGCTTGACCAGTTGCGGCGGCAGCGCTCGTTCACCCGCGCCAGGCGCTCGCGTCAGGGCATCCCGCTGGCGGCCCTTGTGGGCTACACCAACGCGGGCAAGTCCACCCTGCTCAATACGCTTACCCGCTCGGAAGTGCTGGCCGAAAACAAACTTTTCGCCACTCTTGACCCCACCACCCGGCGGCTGCGCTTCCCTGCGGAAAAAGAAATCATTATGGCCGACACCGTGGGCTTTATCCGCAATTTGCCCAAGGAACTGATGGACGCTTTCCGTGCCACCCTTGAGGAGCTGGAAGCCGCGGACCTTTTGCTGCACGTTGCCGATGCCTCGCATCCTGACCTTTTGCAGCAGATGAGCGCTGTGGAAACCATCCTTGCCGAAATGGAACTGGATCGCATGCCGCGTCTGATGATTCTGAACAAGTGGGATCAACTGGAAGCCCCGGCTCGCGCGGAGCTGGCGGATGCCTTTCCCCATGCGTTGACGATTTCCGCCAAGAACGGCGAGGGCTGCAAGGCTTTGCTGGAGGAGCTGGAGCTTTTGTTGCTGCGGCATCCTGCGAGCATGATCGCGTCTGATGCGCCGACAGTGTTGAATTAGGGGGAGATGCCTGCACGGCGGCGATTGATTGTTTTTGCTGCCCTGCGGGCACTGAGTTCCGCCCACGGCGGAGTTTGGGACGCCTGCACGGCGTGGTCACGCCTAACCTGCCAGAAACTAATTCTTTTTACTGCCCTGCGGGCACTGAGTTCCGCCCTCCGGCGGAGTTTGGGACGCCTGCGCGGCGCGCGGCAAGGTGGGGCCGGTTATGG
>NZ_CABSIF010000025.1 GCF_902477725.1 uncultured Desulfovibrio sp.
TTCGCTTGCGTTTCCGTGAACCGCTTTCTCTTGTCGCGAGGAGCGTTTATGCTCCTCCCCGTTCCGCAAGTCAACCCTTATTTCAGCTTTTTGCAAATTGACCACAAAAAACATGGGGTGCTCGTGCAGCGGAAGTAAAAAATAGCGAAACGGCACGCCAGAGTCAAGCTGTAGTGCCGTTTTTTCGCAATCATTTACCGAACTCGCCGACGTTTCAGTCAATTTTGATTTTTCTTATCCCTCTCAGAATGAACACCAGCAGCGCGCCACACAGCGCGCTTTGCCACGGATGCAGGTTTGTCAACAGCATCACTGCCAAGGTCAACATGCCGCCAAAGGCTGCTGCCGTGGCGTACATATCTTCTTCCACCGCACGGGCCATATCCCCGAGGCAGAGGTCTCGCGCAATGCCACCCACAAGCCCGCCCAGTATTCCAACCAATATGCTGCCCGTAGGGCCAAGCCCGGCCATCACGCCCTTTACTGTTCCGACGCCAGCCCCAAGTGCCAAGCCTACGGCATCCAGCCAGTAAAAGGCCATCCAGGCACGGCTGCTTTGCCCTATAATGATACCGGCAATGCCGCCGCACACGCATGCAGCAAGATACTCCCCCTGATTGAGGGTGATGGCCCCGTACCCGAGCAGTCCATCACGAGCAAGCGGCGCTGCCATTCCTGCCAGACAGGCAAGAACGGCAGCACCGCTGAAATGTGCGCCCGTTGAGCGCGCCCTGCAAGATGCGGCAGCGGCCAGCACGAAGCTGGCCGCCAGATCTAACACAAATAAGGGAAGGTTCTGCATACGCTGCACCTGAGTGCCAAATCATTTCATGCGTGAAATGCTCCGGCAAGGATTTGCCTGCCAATCATTGCCGCGAAGCAGACGCATGCGGGCTTTTCCTGCGTTTAAGCGCCTGTTTCAAAGCTTCTGCTCTACTTGGCCAGCCCCACTGCCCGGCGCTCACGAATGACCGTCACGCGGATCTGACCGGGATAGGTCAGATTTTTTTCAATCTTTTCAGCAATATCCTTGCAGAGAATATACGTGGTGTCGTCATCAACCATGTCGGAGTTGACCATCACGCGAATCTCGCGGCCAGCCTGAATGGCGTATGCCTTGCTGACGCCATCAAAGCTGGTGGCAATGCCTTCCAGATCTTCAAGCCGCTTCACGTAGTTTTCAAGCAGCTCTTTACGTGCACCGGGGCGCGCGCCAGAGATGGAGTCAGCCGCCTGCACCAGCACGGCCAAGGCCGTTGAAGGGCGCTGGTCTTCATGGTGGGCTGCAATGGCGTGGATGATCTCCTGGCTTTCGTTATACTTTTTTGCGAGGTCCGCGCCGATAAGGGCGTGCGGGCCTTCCACCTCGTGGTCAACGGCCTTACCAATGTCGTGCAACAGGCCAGCCCGTTTGGCTTTTTTGACGTCCATGCCGAGCTCGGCGGCCATCATGCCGCAAAGGGCCGAGACTTCAAGAGAATGCTGGAGCACGTTTTGGGTAAACGAGGTGCGGTAGCGCAACTGCCCGAGCAAACGGACAATTTCCGGATGAATACCATGAACGCCCGCGTCAAAGGTGGCCTGCTCGCCCACTTCGCGCACCTGAGTGTCCAGTTCCTGCTCACACTTCTGCACAATGTCTTCAATGCGTGCAGGGTGAATGCGACCATCCTGGATCAAGCGCTCAAGCGCCATTTTGGCAACCTGACGGCGCAGAGGGCTGTAAGCTGAGAGGATAACGGTTTCAGGCGTATCATCTATAATAAGATCCACACCAGTGGCAGCCTCAAGCGCGCGGATGTTGCGGCCTTCGCGCCCGATGATGCGGCCCTTCATGTCTTCGCTCGGAAGGGTCACAGCCGTAACGGTCTGCTCGTTGACGTAGTCGCCCGCGTAGCGCTGGATGACATTACAGAGAATTTCTTTGGCTTTGCGGTCGGCAGTTTCGCGCGCTTCCATTTCAATCTGGCGGATCATACGCGCCGATTCGTGCCGGGTTTTGGCTTCAATTTCGCTGAAAAGCCGGGCCTTTGCCTCATCGGCAGTGAGGCCTGCAATTTCAGAAAGCCGCTGCTCCTGCTCTTCAATACGGGTCTGCAAAAACGTTTCAGATTCAGCAAGCTGGCGTTCCTTGCGGGCCAGATCCTTCTCTGAAGTCAGCAGTTCGTGCTCCCTTGTGGTTGCTTTTTCAAGCTTTTCCTCAAGGCGACCGCCCATTTCTTCAAGTTTACGTTCGCGGGCCTTGACCTCGCGCTCACGTTCCTTGAATTCGTTTTCGAGTTCCCGCTTCTGATTGAACAGATCGTCCTGGCCCTGAAGCAATATCTCTTTTTTCTGGGCCTGCGCCTCTTTGCGCGCTTCCGCCACTATGCGCTTCGCCAGATCTTCGGCGTCGCCCACACGTTTTGCGGCAGAACGCTTGTGCGCGAACACCCCCAGCGCAACCCCCAGCAGCGCCGCAGCTACAAGCGCTGCAATGAACAATGGATCCATGAATCCAGCCTCTCTCTTTTATCAATACGGACCCTGCGCCAACAGGCGCGGGCCGACGAACACCGGCAAGCGGCAAAACCGCCGCACACCGTAGCAAAATTAGCCCGAAGGGGCTGCTGAAACCCTGGCTGGATACCGATTAACGGTCTGGAGTGAACTGCGCAAAAGCATCGGCTACCACGAACGGCAGCCAGATACGTCAAAAGAAGGCGCGTTCCCCGGAGCGCCGTGTCATGCTTGCGGTACAGAACCTGGATAACCAGGTCGGGCGCCTGTATGTCCTTTCCGGGCTTCCCGGACTTGCCGGGCGTGCACACACAAAGACAGTGACGGCTCCCTATTATATTCTTGTCAGGTTAGCACCGAGGCATAAATCACGCGCGTCCCAGGGAAGCGCCCAAAGGAGCCTAAGAGGACTCCTCTATTTTTGAAAGCAAGGTTGAGACGCGATTCTGCACGTCCGCCTGCTCTTTCTGCGATTGCAACAAATCATCCGCCAGTCCAAGGGCCATAAAAGTCAGCAGAATGTCCTTGGTCTGCCCTCCGTGGAACCTCAGCTTCTGGTCTGCGAACCGTTCCTCCACCAGCCGCACGGCTTCCTGTACGCGCCGCATGTCGGCTCCAGGCTTGAATGCAATGCTCAGCCCAAGAACGGTGAGGTTGATAGTATCCTGGTTCACAAAAACCTACTCGACGCTGTCGTGCTCCTGAATCCTGCGCAGCAAGGCGTCAATGCGATTCAGCGCCTCAGTACGCATCGTTTCTTCGTTTTCAAGAGCTTCGCGCAGCTTTTGGTTTTCTTCATCAAGTGCGTCATTTCTGGCTGCCACTGCGGCAGACTCCGCACTGATTTTCGCGTTTTCCGCCTTGAGGCGGTCAAGTCGGGCCAAAAGCGCCTCAACCTGCGATTCAAGCTGCTCCAAAAGTTCCATGATTTGTAGATAACACCGCGGCATGACCTTGGCAAGAATGGATACGCTCGGGCGAAAAAATACCCGCGCCGGGCCGTGCCGACGCGGGCTGCAAAAAAGCCAAAACCCTTGCGGCACAGGCCGCCTGGGCCGTTTATTTATTCCTGCGGGGCAGATTCTTCTGCTTTTCGCGGGCAATGGCAAGCTCGCCGTTGGGCACGTCGCGGGTAATGACCGATCCAGCCCCCACAAGGGCGTCGTCGCCCACGATCACAGGGGCAACCAGGGCGGTATTGCTGCCAATAAAGGCATAGCGCCCGATTTTGGTCTGGAACTTGTGCTTTCCATCGTAATTGCAGGTGATTGTGCCCGCGCCGATGTTGGTGCCCTCGCCTATTTCGGCATCGCCAAGATAGGTAAGGTGGTTAGCCTTGGCGCCTTTGCCAAGGTGGGTCTTTTTAAGCTCCACAAAATTGCCCACATGCGACTGTTCTTCAAGCACCGCACCGGGCCGCAGGCGGGCAAAGGGCCCCACCAATGCGGTTGCGCCCACGCGGGCTTTTTCCAGATGGGAGAAGGAGCGGATCTCTGCATTATTGGAGATCACGCAGTCGCGCACCACGCAGTGCGAGGCAACGCTGGCCCCACGGCTGATGCTGGTGCGTCCATAGATTTCGCACGGACCCGTCAATTCCACGCCGGGTTCAATCTGCGCCAGAGGCCCCACACGCACCGATCCCGGCGCATGTACGATAACGCCGGAAGCAAGCAGACCATCAACAATACGGGCGCGCAGGGTTTCTTCCATGCGGGAAAGCTCAAGCGGCGAATTCACGCCCATGAGCGAATCATCGCGGCCGCACTGGATGCCGAGAACTTCGTATTTTTCCGCAACGGCGAGGCCGATGAGGTCTGTAATGTAATATTCGCCGCTCTTGTTGCTGTTGTTCAGGTGCGGCAAAAGGCTTTGCACCGCACCAAGGCTGCAATAGTACATGCCCGCGTTGACCTCGTTGGAGGGCGGCCCGTAGAGCGAGGAATCATAATCCTTGGCTTCCACAATGGCCTTGACCTTGCCCTGCTGGCGCACCACCCGGCCATACGCGCCGGGGTTGTCCAGCTCAATGGTGGCAAAGGCCAGGTCAGCACCAACGGCCTCGGCAAGAAAGGAACGAACCAGAGATTCCGAAAGCAGGGGCGCGTCGCCGTTGACCACCAGCAAATGGGTGCAACCGGCTTCGGTCAGTGCGGGCAGAGCCTGAATAAGGGCGTGGCCTGTGCCAAGCTGCTGCTCCTGCAGCACAAAGCGGGCATCAGGAAAGGCGGCTTGCACCATTTCGGCGCGATGCCCGGCCACAATCCAGACGTCTTCCGCAAAAACAGGGCGCAGAGCCTCAATGACGCAGGCAAGCATTGGCTCGCCCAGCAGCGTTTGCAGCACCTTGGGCCTGTCCGAGTGCATGCGGGTTCCCTTGCCCGCTGCAAGAATCAAAGCCGCGTTCTTCGGCATGGATATCTCCTTCGTTCGCCACATATGGCGGGAATCTGTGCAGGCAGACCAATAGCCTCTTGCGGGCCAAACAGCAAGACCGCAGAGTTAATCTGCGTTGTGCGGCGCTGCTTGGGCGTTTACCCCGTGCTCGTGCGACGGCAGGCCAATCACGCAAAGTCTGGCATAGGTGCTGTGCAGGCGCGCATTCAGCGCATCTGAAGAAAGATCGGCCATGCGGGGAAACATGCGCTTGAGCACCATCACAGCCTTTGCGGCTGCGGGCGTCAGTTGCAGGCCAGACCAATTGGCGAGGCGCAGGCACCGCCCCCCGTAATAATCCTGAACATAGCGCAGGTTGCCCGTATCATTGCGCGGCACGCTGTGGCTGAACAGCGGCGCGGCTGCGAGCACTGCCTTTGTAAAAAAATCCTGCATGACCCGTGAGCGCTCAGGATCAAGCTCGCAGAGATATCCGGCAGAAACAAGGCAGCCGGCTGCATGGGCCAGCCAGCCTGCGCACTTGGCCTGCAAGGGAAACTCCGGCAACTCGGCCAGCATGCGGCCAACCTTTTCGTGCATAAGTGAGTCATGGTGGTACATACGGGCGCGGTTTTCCGTCATACCACCGCCGTGCTTGCGGTAAAGCACCAACCCATCTGTATTTATGCCCACTTTGGCCCCCAGACCGTAGCCGCGCAACCAGTAATCCTGATCTTCGCAGGATTTTAGACTTTGATCAAAATAGCCAATACGCCGCACAATATCTGTTCGCACCATATAGCAATGCACAGGAGCAAGATTGGCGTTGCATGCATGCACATCCCAATGGCTGTTGACCAGCGACCACAACCCATCGATCTGCCCATTTGCGCCTTCTGAAAAATCCAGACAGCGACAAATGACAATATCAAGCTCAGGCTGAACGGCAAAAGCTTTCAGCTGGCTCGCCAGCAATCCCTTTGTGTGAATGTCATCCGCGTCAAGAAAGGCGATGAAATCACCGCGCGCCGCACGCAGCCCAGCGTTTCTCGCTGCGGAAAGACCCTGGTTTTCCTGATAGATATAATGCACATCCGGCCCAAAAGAACGGGCAACCTCAGCGGTGTTGTCCGTTGAGCCATCATCCACCACAATCACCTCCACTTCCACCTGCGGGCAACGCTGTTGCAGCAAACTGGAAACAGAGTGAGGAAGAAAACCGGCGTAATTATAGCTGGGGATTATTACTGAAACCAATGGAGGAGGAGTCATGCGATATCCTGTTATGCCGGGTAAGCACCATGCAGGAGTGCTGATAACGCGCACCAAGCAGATTCAAGGCGCACCCTTCAGCACCCCCGCACGCCAATTTCAGTTCTTCCAAATAAAGGTAAACACCTGCTCCACATCGGGGTGCAGGGTGTGGTGCACGGGGCAGCTTTGTGTGCAGCGCTCGATTACCGCCTTTTCCTTGGCGGAATATTCGCGGTCGGGCATTTTGAAGGTCACTTCAATCTTGCCGATGCGGCGCGGGTCGGCGCTCATGGTTTTGTTGATCTCCATCTCTGTGCCGGTCACGTCCACGCCATGCGTCTTTGCATAAATGCCAATAATGGTCATGGCGCAGGCCCCAAGGGCTGTGGCGCACAGGTCGGTGGGCGAAAAAGCCGCGCCCAGGCCCTGATTGTCAGAAGGGGCGTCTGTGATGATCTTTGTGCCGCTCTGGTTGTGGACGCACTCCACGCGCAGATCCCCAAGATATTTTGCACTGACGGTAGCCATGGCAACTCCTGCGGTTTTGCCGGTCAAACGGCAGTTACGGGTGATTAACCAAAAACATTATGCTCGCGCAGCGTGTTACAGGCAATAGCCAGCAGGGTCAGCCCGCCCAGCAGTTCAGCCCATCCGTTGACCGCGCAGAGGTTGGCCAGCGCCTTGCCCAGATATACGCCCACAGCGGTAATGACCGCGCAGACCAGACCGATCATCAGGGCCGGACTCCAGACAGAAGTTCCCAGAATTGCAAAAGAAAGGCCCACGGCCAGGGCATCGATGCTTGTGGCAACGCTCAGCACCAGCAGGTTACGCCCCACAGTGGGATCCACCGAAGGACGCGGACAGGAGGAACTCGCCCGTAGGGCCGAAAACCCCGAAAACACCATTTTGCCGCCTATCCAGCCCAGCAGGGCAAAGGCGATCCAGTGATCCCACGCTTCCATATAAGAACGCACGGTAATGCCCAGATACCACCCCACCACCGGCATGGCGAACTGAAAAAAACCGAATGCCGCGGAAAGGCGGAAGTAATGACGCGCCTGCGGCGCGCGCAAGGCGCAGCCCGAAGCCAGGGCAACGGCAAACGCATCCATGGAAAGGGCAACGGCCAGGAGCAGAACAGCAAAAAACGACATAAAAACCCCATGCTGCGGTGCGCAATGACCGCCCAAATTGATTGCAGAGTGGCGTGAACTATAGGGCAAGGGCCGCTCAGGAGCAAGAGAGGTCTTTCGCTTGCGGCTGACACGGCCTCGGGATACAAGGCTGGGTATGCAAACTATTCCTTCTTGGCTTTTCTGCTGGCAATGGATTGCCGCTGTTCTGACCCTGGGCGCAAGCGCCGCTTCGGCCATGCCCGTTATTATCGCTCTCACCCTGGCCACCGGCAGACGGGGGCAGGCCAGGCTCAGCGCCTATGGAGCGCGCACCCTCGCCCGCTGCGCTGCGGGGCTAGCTGTTCTCGGCCCGCTGCTGGCCGCAGGCAGTGTTCTTGCCCTGCTGGCAAGCGTGCGCAGCATGGAACATATGTTTGAAGGCGTATCATTGTGGATGCCAGCCATGCTGCCCTACACAACGGCGGTTGCCGCATGGCTGGCTGGCATACTCTGCCTGCTGCTGTATCTTGCGGCTGACCGCGCTGCCCCCGTGCCGCAAGCTGCGCAGGATTACTGGCAGCCGGGGCAGATCGGCCTGCGTGTTGGCCTTGCGCTGCTGGCGGCCCTCTGCTTTTTTGCCGCGCAGGTTTTGCCCAACTGGCCCTTTTCCGGCCTGCCGCAAGGGCTGAGCATAGGGGATGTGGCTCTGGCCGTGCTTCCCAAAACCCTTCACGACTACTTTACCGCATTGGCCCCAGCGGGCAGTGTTGCACTGATCATCCTTTCCCTTGTGGCCCGCAACAGTGGAGCCGCATTCACGCTGGCGGACGAACAGCGCGCTGCCCGCTGGTGCGCCCTGTGGGCCATGGTGGGCTTTATCCCCCGCTGCATTGACCGCTGGGGGCTTGTGATCGGCTTTTCCCTGCGGCAGGGGCCCTTGCCGCAAGGGCTGGCGGAACAGGCAATGGGCCTTGTGCCCATGACCCTCGCCATTGCCTGCTGGGTGGCCCTGTTTGTTCTGCGCGCCCCCCGCAAATTTTACTGGCTCAACGTTCTTGGGCTTCTGCTGCTTGTGCTTGGCGCGAGTTTTCCGTTCCTTTTGGCGCTCGGGCGCTGATGCTTGCCCCGCACACGGGCAGCGCGTATACCCAACTGCACATACGGATTCGATTTTTCCGCAACCCGGAGGTTCCCATGCGGACTTTGTTTTTTCTGTCCCTTCTCATGCTCTGCCTGACGGTCACAGCCCAGGCTGAACCGCGCTCGTTTACGCTTTTCAGTGCCGACCTGCCCCAAGGCTGGGACGGCGAGGAAAAGATGGGCTTCAAATCGGGCAATCCCGATGAATGCATGCTGATTCTGGGCCTTTCCAACGAAAAGAAAGACGACTACGCCGCACTCATCAGCATTTTTGTTCTGCCCAATACGCAAAATGACGACAGCGCTTCCATTGCCAACAAGCTTGCCCCTCTTCAGGCCAACGCTTCCCAGCCCCGCCCGCAGGGGCCGTTCTGGACGTTTAACGGCGAACTGCGCAGCCAGGCCTTTCCCGCCCCCGGCGTGACCAAGGTCAACGCCACGGCAGACAAGGTCCTTATTGCCATTGTTCAGGATCCTGACCAGCGTGGAGCCGAAGCTATTTTTGCCAGCCTCAAGGGCCTCACCCCCGAAACGCGCAAGCTGCTCGGCCAGTAAACAGACTCTGCACATAGTTGACGCGGCTTTTTCTCAACAGGCCGTAATGTAAAACACCGGCTGCCCTGCAAAGGACAGCCGGTGTTTTACATTTATTCAGCTTCAGACGGGGCTATTCGTGCCAGCCCAGAAACATCTTGTAGGCATCGTTGGTGGATTCTTCCACATGAGGATAGCCCATGGCTTCAACTCGCTTGAGAAAATCCTCAAAAGCTTCCTTCTTTTCATCGGGTGCCTCAAATCCCACAAGCACGCGGCCAAAATCCGCGCCGTGATAACGGTACTGGAACAGCGAAATGCTGAAATCCACGCGCATGGCGTCCATAAAGTCCAGCAGCGCGCCGGGGCGTTCGGGGAAGGTGAAGCGCAGCAAACGCTCGTGCAGAATCTGTGGCGCGTTGCCGCCTACCAGATGCCGCACATGCACCTTGGCCAGTTCGTTATCCGTGAGGTCAATGGCCTCAAAGCCCTTGCCGCGCAATTCTTTCAGCACCTGGGGCACATCATCGCGCCCGTTGATCTTGATGCCCACCAGCACCCTGGCCTTTACCGGGTCTGAATACCGGGTGCAGAGTTCCGTGATGTTGCGGCTGCCAAAAGAGGCGCACAACTGCCGGAAGCTGCCCACGGTTTCGGGGATGGTCACTGCCAGCAGGGCTTCACGCTGAGCGCCTATTTCCGCGCGGTCAACCACGTGGCTCAGGCGGTCAAAGTTCATATTTGCGCCGCTCACAATGGCTACCAGGGTGGCATCATGCAGATCCCCCGCCTTGGCATAGGCCCGCAGGCCAGCCAGGGCGAGCGCGCCCGCAGGCTCAGCCACCACGCGGGTGTCTTCAAAAATATCCTTGATGGCACCGCAGATGGCGTCCGTTTCCACGGTGATGATGTCGTCAAGCAGGTCGCGGCACAGAACAAAGGTTTCTTCACCCACCAGCTTGACGGCCACGCCGTCGGCAAACAGACCCACATCGTGCAGTTCCACCCGCTGCCCGGCCATGACGGAACGCCGCATGGCGTCGGAATCCACAGGCTCCACGCCGATGACGCGGATTTCAGGCCGCAGGTTCTTGATGTAGGCGGCAACGCCCGCCGCCATGCCGCCCCCGCCGATGGGGACAAAAACGGCGTGTATATCGCCGGGGTGCTGACGCAGGATTTCCATGCCGATGGTGCCCTGCCCTGCGATGACATCCGGGTCGTCAAAAGGCGGAATGTACACGCAGCCGGTTTCCTGAATCAGGTCAAGCGTATGCTTCCAGGCATCGCTGAAAGACTCCCCGGAAAGCACAACCTGACCACCCAGCCGCTTCACAGCCTCGACCTTGATGGCAGGCGTGGTCACGGGCATGACAATGGTAGCTTCGCACCCCAGCTTGCGCGCGCCAAGGGCAACGCCCTGAGCGTGATTGCCAGCCGAGGCGGTAATAATGCCCCTGCGCAGTTCTTCCTTGGTAAGGTGCGCCATCTTGTTGTAGGCGCCTCTGATCTTGAAGGAAAAAACAGGCTGGAGGTCTTCGCGCTTGAGCAAAATATTATTGCCGGTGCGGCGCGAAAGACTGACCGCCTCGTCCAGGGGGGTTTCTACCGCCACGTCGTACACGCGGCTCAAAAGGATACGGTTCAGGTATTCGCTGTGCTTGTCCATGAAAATGTCCTTGCGGGGCTTCGCGCATGGCCGCCCTTGCGGTCGAAAAACGCATTTTTGTAAGGCCAATCTTTATATACCCGCAAGAAATGCTTCTCAAGTGCTTACTTTTTAAAATTCGCGCTGCTTCTACGGGCTTACATTCTGTTTTTGACGCGTTTTTTCCCCGCCACGGGGCACATCGGCCCAAGCTTGCCCCACTGTTGCGTATCTGTACAGCTACAGGCCATTGCGCTATGCTTGCCGAATGACCGAACTGACTTCCGAATTTTCCCAGTCTGAAACGCATGGCCTGACCGAATACACGCCGCACATTTCAGTGCGCGCAGCAGGTCGCCTGTGGCGGCTCACCCGGGCCGCCGACCTTGAGCAGCTTTGGGACGCCATGACGGCCTCGCCCGATGATTTTGACGATGAACGCCTGCCCTACTGGACGGAGCTCTGGCCTTCAAGCGTCGCCCTGGCAGGCTGGCTTGCGCAGCAACGGCAATGCATCGACGGGCAGCCCTGTCTGGATATCGGCTGCGGCCTGGGCCTCACCGCCATGGTGGGCCAGTGGCTTGGCGCAAAAATGACTGCCATGGACTATGAGGAAGCCGCCCTGCACTTTGCGGCCCGTAACGCCGATATCAACGAAGTGCCGCAGCCGCTGTGGACAGTCATGGACTGGCGGCGGCCC
>NZ_CABSIF010000026.1 GCF_902477725.1 uncultured Desulfovibrio sp.
GGCGAAACGCGCCGTTCACGTTCAGACGTGCGGGCAGGATTGAGAACACTGCTCAAGTGAGGTCACGGATTAGCAGGTTTGAAATTTAATTTCAATGTCAAATTAGCTACATTCGTAAAAATTTGCAAGGTAGATAATACACATAATAATTTTAAAATAATGTTCAATAACATGATGTTATAAACATATAACAACTCATAACCTACGCAGCTGATTAGCACGCAAAACAGGGCCGCCCCAATGGAGCAGCCCTGTTGTTTATGTATTGTGCGTCCGGTTCTAGCCGGGGAGAAACTTATTCTTCAATCCAGCTTCTGGCCCGCTCCACAGCGCGGTGCCACTGGTGCAGCAGTTCCTGCCGACGGTCTTCGGGCATGTTGGGTTCAAAGCGGCGGTCAAGTTTCCACTGGGCGCAGAGCTGTTCTTCGCTTTCCCAGAAGCCCACAGCCAGACCGGCAAGGTAGGCGGCACCAAGGGCGGTTGTTTCCGTAACCATGGGGCGCTCAACAACCACGCCTGTGAGGTTGGCCTGGCACTGCATGAGCATGTTGTTACGGCTTGCGCCGCCGTCCACGCGCAGGGTGGTCAGGGGAACGCCCGCGTCTTTTTGCATAGCCTCCATGATGTCGAGGGTTTGCAAGGCAATGGATTCAATCGCCGCCCTGGCAATATGCCCGCGGTTGGTGCCGCGGGTGATGCCCACCATGGTGCCTCGGGCGTACTGATCCCAGTAGGGAGCGCCCATGCCCACAAAGGCGGGTACAAGATACACTCCTCCGTTGTCCGGCACGGTGATGGCAAGACTTTCCATTTCAGAAGAATCGCGGATAAAGCCGAGGCCGTCACGCAGCCACTGCACCACTGCGCCGCCCACAAAAACGCTCCCTTCTAGGGCGTAATAACGGCCCTTGGGCGTTTCCCACGCCACGGTGGTCAGCATGTTGTTCTTGCTTTCGCGGGCCTTGGTGCCGGTGTTGAGCAGCAGGAAGCAGCCGGTGCCGTAGGTGTTTTTGGCCATGCCTTCGGTCATGCAGGCATTGCCGTAGGTAGCGGCCTGCTGGTCGCCAGCCACGCCCGCGATGGGCACAGCCTGACCAAAAAATTCGGGGTGGGTCTGAGCCATAACGCTGGAGGAGGGGGCCACCTCGGGCAGCATGGCGCGCGGCACGCCGATGATTTCAAGCAGTTCGTCATCCCACTGGCCGGTGTGGATGTTGAAGAGCAGGGTGCGGCTGGCGTTGGAAGGGTCGGTCACATGCGCGCCGCGCTTGCTGAAGTTCCAGATAAGCCAGGTATCAATGGTGCCGAAAAGCAGTTCGCCCGCTTCGGCCTTGGCACGCGCGCCGGGCACGTTGTCGAGTATCCAGCGCACCTTGGTGCCGGAAAAATAGGCATCGAGCACAAGGCCGGTTTTCGCACGAATGACCTCAGCCTTGCCAGCAGCGCGCAGCTGGTCGCAAAAGCCTGCCGTACGGCGGTCTTGCCACACAATGGCGTTGTATACAGGAGCGCCGGTGGCTTTGTCCCACACAACCGTGGTTTCACGCTGGTTGGTGATGCCCACTGCGGCCAGTTCGTTGCTCTGCACGTTGGCGTGTTTCAGGCATTCCTTGGCAACATGCGACTGCGTGTCAAAGATTTCATTGGGGTTATGTTCAACCCAGCCGGGCTGGGGGAATATCTGAGTGAATTCCCGCTGGGCAACCTGTACGATGTTGGCATCGCGGTCAAAAAGAATGGCGCGCGAGCTGGTTGTTCCCTGGTCAAGCGACAGAATGTATTTATGAGCCATATAATCCTCCGAAAGCATGGTTGGTGTTTGTTGCCGCAAAGCGCAGGCGTCTGGAAACCTGCACGTTGCATGGCAGCACGGAGTTGCTCAAAACGGCTAGATCAGGCCTACGGCCTTGCCCACAACGTAGGCAAGCACAGCGCCGACCATGGGAGCGCACACCGGAATCCAGGCATAGGCCCAGTCAGAAGAACCCTTGCCGGCAATGGGCAGCACTGCATGCGCAATGCGGGGGCCAAGGTCACGGGCGGGGTTGATGGCGTAACCGGTGGGGCCGCCAAGGCTGAGGCCCAGAGCCCACACAAGGATGCCCACCATGTAGGGGCCGTAACCAGAAGGCAGGGTGCCATTGTTGGTGTGGAAAATGGCAAAGATGCCAAAAAGCAGCATGAATGTGCCAATAACTTCGCACAGAAAGTTCTGGCCGTAGCTGCGTATGGCAGGCGCGGTGCTGAAGACAGCCAGTTTGAGGCCGGGATCTTCAGTGGGCGCCCAGTGGGGCAGGTAGGCAAGCCACACGATGGCACCACCGGTGAAACCGCCAGCGATTTGCGCCAGCATGGTTGCGAACGCCTGGCCTGCGCCGTAGACGCCCAGCATGGTTTTGGCCAGGGTCACTGCGGGGTTGAGGTCAGCCTGAGGCGCGCCAAGCGCCACCGAGGTAAATACGCCGAGCATGACGCCAAAAGCCCAGCCCGCCGTGATAACAATCCAGCCGCCTCCGTTGCCCTTGGAGTCTTTAAGCAAAACGCAGGCAACAACGCCCGCACCAAAGGTAATCAGAATCATCGTTCCAAAAAATTCACCAAGAAGGTTGGTCATGGGCATATCCTTCACAAGTTGTTGATATGGTTGCGAGTCTTTAGACTTGCCATCTCCTGTTCCAATAGCTTGCTGGTAAAAATGGGGGGACTGCTTGGCGCAATTTTCCTTTCTGCTTGGATGCCGAAGGCTCTTTGATATTTGAGTGTCGTTTTACAAAACGTGCGTGTCTGATACAGATTGAGCCGGAGCATCACAATTGGTTATATGTTTGTAAGGAATACTAATCCTATATTTGATATATAATGGGATGGAAAAAAGATTGCAAGTACATTGCAATTGTTACAAACGGTAAAGATTATTATTACTATAGCGTAGTTTTATTCAGATTGCCGTATCATAAATCCGTCCGAAAAGTAAAAAGGCCGCCCGAAGGCGGCCATGACAGCGGGAACAAAAGGTGCGTCATCCGTGAGTTTTCATGTCGCGTATTAGTCCTTGCAGTGCCGCCGTCTGCTGGGAGAGGGCATCCACTGCCTTGCTTGCGTGATCCATAGCCTGCGCAGTTTCGGCAGAAATGGTTGCGACTTGCTCGACTGATCTGTTGATTTCTTCGCTGGTTGCCGACTGCTGCTCACTTGCAGCGGCAATTGCCTGGATTTGATCGTTAACATGCTCTACGTACTCAAGTATTTGCCGTAAAGCATCGCCAGAGCGGGCAGAGAGCGTGGTTGCTTCTTCAATGGCTGCGCCCACGTCTTCTACATTATCAATATTTTTTCTCGTGCCTTGCTGAATACCGGTGATGGCGTCCCCAACTTCACGGGTGGCTGTCATGGTCTTTTCTGCAAGTTTGCGCACTTCATCCGCCACCACGGCAAAGCCCCGGCCCGCATCGCCAGCCCGGGCAGCCTCAATGGCGGCGTTAAGCGCAAGCAGGTTTGTCTGGTCGGCAATATCCGCAATGACGTTCATGATCTGGCCAATGGCTTCGGCCTGTTTGCCCAATGCCCCCATATCCTGCTTGATTGCCAATGACTTGGCATGAATGGACTTAATGTTCTCAACCTCGGTGCTAACAATCTGTACGCCTTCAATGGTCTGTTTTTGAGCGTTGCCAGAAACCCCTGCTGCGAGTTGGGCATTTTTGGCAACCTCAAGCACTGTCGCATTCATTTCTTCCATGGCGGTGGCAGTTTCGTGCACGCGGTTTGACTGTTCGTCCGCCCCGCGGCTGGATTGGGTTATCTGCGTAGAAAGCTGCTCCGCAGCACTAGAGATTACTTCAACTACTCCTTCAAGTTGTTGAGCTGCCTGCAACATGCCTTCTGCCTTGGCCCTTTCGGCCATCAGCTTTGATTGCTGGGCTTCGGCAGTTGCCTTGCGGGCTGCTTCGGCCTGCTGTTCCGCCTCAGCCTGCCGCGTGGAGGCCTGGGTGAAGCTGTCGTTGAGTTTGTCGCGCATTTCGCGCATGGCGGCAAACAGTCCGCAGTTTTTACGGCCGCCGTGCAGGCTCATATCCACGTCAAGATCGCCGTGGGCAATTTTGCGCGCCACTTCTGCCACATCGGCAGGTTCCGCGCCAAGCTGCGCCATGAAAGACCGGATAGTAAAAAGTGCCCCAAGCGAGCCAGTAATAATTGAAATTCCGGTCAGAACCCATTGCAGGATCAGGCTTGTGGCAAGCTCGTCCTTTAACGTGTTCAGGTTGTGGCTTTCCCA